>JAIRJU010000356.1 GCA_031260485.1 Pseudomonadales bacterium
CACCGCATACGCCTGGGCCGGATCAAACCCTTGCTGCAGCAAACGCGCCAGCGGCGGTGTGGGCAAGGCCGCTGGCGGAAAATGCAGATAAGCGGGTTGCGGCGGCTCTGGCATCCCCAGCGCCGCAAACACCTCCATGAAACTGTACCAGCGGTGACGCCGCGCCAGAGGGCGCTCCACGAAACGGATGGGCAGCACCTCCTCATAACCGCGCTGGTGCCGCGCTTGGCTGCAACCGAGCCGATAACGCGCGCCCGACCAGCGCGTGAAGCGATCACTGGTGGAATCTTCCTCGATGTTGAAGGCGAGGTCGGCCTTGAGAGCGCGCAACTTGCGCACGAAGCCACTGTAAAGCCTGAGCTTGCCCAGCACGCCCGCGGCTTTGATGGCGCCGCGCGGATAGGGCAACAGCGTCCCTTCGGGCAAGGCCAGTTGCAACAATTCGGCGAACGGCGCATCCACCACCACGGTGAAGGCGATGCCAAGCGCCGCGCAGTGCGCCGCGAAGGCTTGAATCAAGCCACCGGCAATCAACAAATTGCCGAGATAGCGGGTGGGGTTTACCAGCACCACATGGCGCGAGTGAAGGAGAGGCGTGGGATTCAAGACAAAAGCCAGGTCAGGAAAATAGCGGCTATTATGGCAAAATAACCCACATAAACGGACTAGAGTGGTTTTGATTCAAATTTTGGTGTGGAGGTTCATACCACCCCGTCCGCCTACGGCGTCCACCCCTCCACAGGAGGGGAATTGCAGTGGCGGAGTTGTTTGCAAGGAGCGATAGATAAATTCCCCTCCTGTGGAGGGGTGCCCGCAGGGCGGGGTGGTCTTGAGCCTTGAGTCAGGTGCTTTGCAACAAGCGCTGCATGGGACTCTCCCGCAAGCGGGCGATATCAACTATTTGATCAAAAACACTCTAAGGAGGCGTATTCATCGTGCAGCTAAGCTGGCTTTTCTGGGCCGCGGTCAATGGTTTTGCCGCGGTAATGCTGGGCGCTTTTGGTGCGCATGGGCTTGCCGCGCGCGTCACCCCGCAGCGTCTCGACAATTGGCACACCGCCGTGCAATACCAGATGTTTCATGTCGTGGCGCTGGTGGCCGTGGCGTTTCTCGTTCGCGAGTTGGGCCCGCTGCCGCTCTTGCGGGTCAGTGGCCGTCTGTTTCTGGCGGGCATCATGCTCTTCAGCGGCAGCCTTTATCTGCTCGTGCTCAGTGAGCAGCGCTGGCTTGGCATGGTCACGCCCGTGGGCGGAGTGTGTTTTCTCGTCGGCTGGGCGCTGCTCGCCTACGTCTGCCTGCAACAGTTGAGAGCCTCATGACACCAGAGCACTCCACGCTGGTGGCAATGCGTACCATCAAGAGCTTTGTCGTGCGTACCGGCCGCATGACCGCCTCGCAGCAGGAAGCCTATGACAGTTACCTGCCGCGCTATGGTCTGCACATCGAAGACGGTCCGCTCGATCAACAGCAAGCCTTTGGCCGCCTCGCGCCGCTGGTGCTGGAGATCGGCTTCGGCATGGGGCAATCACTCATCGCCATGGCCAAGGCGCATCCTGGGTGGGACTACATCGGCGTGGAAGTACACCCTCCTGGCATCGGTAATCTTCTGCGTGGCATTCATGATGAAGGCTTAAGCAATCTGCGCGTCTACCGCGGCGACGCCAAGGATGTGCTTGCCATCAACATCGCCGAGCAGCAACTCAGCCGCTTGCAAATTTTCTTCCCCGACCCTTGGCACAAAACCCGCCACCACAAGCGCCGCCTGATTCAGGCCGATTTCATCCAAAGCGTTCTTCCCAAGCTCGCCCCTGGCGGCGTGATCCACCTCGCCACCGATTGGGAGCCCTACGCGCAGCAGATGATGGCCGTGCTCAGCGCGTTCCCTGATCTCGGTAACGTATTCGGGGCAGGGCAGTGGGCCAGCACGCATGAGCGCCCGCTGACCAAATTTGAGAAGCGCGGTCAAAAACTGGGGCATGGGGTATGGGATTTGGTGTTTGCAAAGCGGGTACCATGATGAGCGCCGCCAAGTACCAGCCTCCTCTCACGCTCACCGACGAAATCGTCTCTTTGGTCGCCGACATCGCCGAGCAAGTGGGCCACTTGAACGCTAAAGCGCATTTCGAGCGCGATTTACGCTTGCGCCGCATCAATCGCATTCGCACCATCGTGGGCTCGCTGGCGATTGAAGGCAATACCCTCACCGAAGCGCAAATCACCGCCATTTTGGAAGGCAAGACCGTGCTGGCGTCGCCGCGGGAATTGCAGGAAGCCCGCAATGCCTTGGATTCCTATGACAAACTGCCAATTTGGAACGCTTTTCATGAAGCCGATCTGCTTGCCGCGCACCGGATCATGATGCTGGGCCTGCTCGACCACCCTGGTAGTTATCGCAGCGGCGGTGTGGGGGTAATGGCGGGCAACAAAGTGATTCACATGGCGCCACCCGCCAAGCGCGTGCCATCGCTGATGGCGCAGTTGTTTGGCTGGTTGAATAAAACGGCGCAGCACCCCTTGATCGCCAGTTGCTTGTTTCATTATGAGTTCGAGTTCATCCACCCCTTCAGCGATGGCAATGGTCGCCTGGGGCGGCTATGGCAAACCTTGCTGCTCTCGCAATGGAAACCGGCGTTTGCGTGGTTGCCGGTGGAAAGTCTCGTGCATCGAGATCAGGCCGGGTATTACCGGGCTTTGCAGGAAAGCACCCAGGCCGCGAATTGCGCGCCTTTTGTGCATTTCATGTTGAAGCGCATCCTCGATGCGGTGCTCAAAGCCATAAACGCGCCCCAGAAAACGCCCCAGAAAACGCCCCAGAAAACGCCGCTGATCATTCTGGATCTGTTGCGCAAGCAACCCAAGATGAGCGTTCAGCAAATCGCGGCCACACTGGGCAAGTCCGAAAGCGCCATCAAGCGCGCCGTTCGCGGCCTGCGCGAAGCGGGGCGCCTGCGGCGCATTGGCCCGGACAAGGGTGGGCGCTGGGACGTGATCGAGAACGACTGAACTTCAACACCAACCCAAGGAACTGGCGCTTGCCAGGCGTACTCAGGTTTTGGTTTCTACCCAGAACCGATGCCCATTTTCCCCCAGCCAGTGCCGCAGTTCCTTGTAGTTGGGGCATAACAGCGCCACGGTGTTCCAGAATTTCGCGGAATGATTCAGATGCTTTAGATGGCTGGTCTCGTGCGCGATGAGGTAGTTGATTACGTCGCGCGGCGCCATCATCGCCAGCCAGTTGTATTGGATGGTGCCGTCTTGGCAGCAGTGGCCCCATTTGCTTTTGGTGCGGCGGAAGACCACGTTCTTGAATTTGTGCTCCACGCCCAACAGGCGCGCGTACTTGATGGTTTGCGTAGCCATGTATTCCTTGGCCTGTTGCAGCAACCAATTGTTGAAAAGTTGTTCCAATTTGCCGCGATGTGTTTCGCGCACGAAGAAATACAGATATTCGTCGTGCAAGACCACTTTCTGCTGCGTGCCGATAATCACCTGAATGAGGCGAGGCTGGCCGAGAAAAGGCACGAAGCGGTTGTCGGCAATTATCAGCCGTTCACGCTGCTTGAGGCGCTGCACTTCGAGTTGCGTCTGGATCCAGGGGCTTTTGTCTGTGAGGAAGGACAGTATCCATTCGCTGGACGCGCGCAAAGGGCTGCGCACTTCGACTTTGCCGCCCTTGACGTAAACCACCAGGGTTTTACGTCGGCTACGGGTCAGTTCAAAGGGGAAAGGGAGGGAGGAACTTTTGAGCGCCGCCAGTGTCATAACGGCTTGATGGTATAGAAAAAATCCCAATGAAAAAAGCGCGCCGTAGCGCGCTTTTCAGCAAGTCTGCAATTTCTTTATAAAGAAAAGATTACTGCTGCTACGCCGCCTGTTGACGGCGCGCGTAAAGCACCTGGCTGACGGCATTGAGCAGCGCGTTCACCGAAGAGGTCACGATGTCGCCGTGGATGGCGATGCCGGTATAGCGTTGCCCACCGAATTTCACTTGCAGGTAGGTGACGGCCTCGGCGTCGGCCTGCTGGCTGAGCGCGTGTTCGCCGTACTCCAGGATCTGCAAATCGAGACCGAAGGTGTGCTGTAGCGCATCCACAAAGGCTTCCAGCATCCCGTTGCCCTTACCGTTCACGCTGAAACTTTTGCCATCCAGCTCGATGTCACCCTTGATGTATTCGCGGTCGCTTTTTTCGATGCTGAAAGACCGCAGCCGCAGCGGCGAGGGCAGTTTGAGGTAGTGTTCCTCGAACAAGGTCCAAATGCGCTCGGGCGAGATTTCCTGCCCGCTGTCTTCCGCGGCTTTCTGCACGATGCGGCTGAATTCGATTTGCAGCCAGCGCGGCAGTTGGAAGCCATATTTGCTGTCCATCACATAAGCCACACCGCCCTTGCCGCTCTGCGAATTTACGCGGATCACGTCTTGGTAGCTGCGGCCAAGGTCGCGCGGATCGATCGGCAGGTAGGCGATTTCCCACGGTGCGCCTTCCGTGTAGAGATCGAGGCACTTTTTGATGGCATCCTGATGACTGCCTGAAAACGCGGTGAACACCAGGCTGCCAGCATAGGGGTGGCGTGGGTGTACGTCGATCTGGGTGCAGTATTTTTCCACGGCGATGATGCGGTCCATGTCGCTGAAATCCAGTTGGGGATCAATGCCTTGGCTGTACAGGTTCATCGCCATCGTCACGATGTCCAGGTTGCCGGTGCGCTCGCCGTTGCCGAGCAGCGTGCCTTCGATGCGGTCGGCGCCCGCCATCAGGCCGAGTTCGGAAGCCGCCACGCCGGTGCCGCGATCGTTGTGGGTGTGCAGGCTGATAATCAGGCTGTCGCGGTTTTTTACGTGGCGGCAGAACCATTCGATCTGGTCGGCATAAACATTGGGCGTGGCCATTTCCACGGTGGCGGGCAGGTTGAGGATGACCTTACGCGCAGGCGTCGGCTGCCACACCGCAGCCACGGCGTCGCACACGTCCACGGCGTAATCGAGCTCGGTGCCCGTGAAACTTTCCGGCGAGTATTGGAAGTACCAATCCGTCTCTGGCGCCAGCTTGGCGCAGCGCAGCACTTCCTTGGCGCCGCTCACGGCGATGGCCTTGATGCCCGCTTTGTTCAGCTTGAACACTTTCTCCCGCTGCACGGTGGAGGTGGAGTTGTACAGATGCACGATGACGCGCTTGGCGCCCTTGAGCGCCTCATAGGTACGCTGAATCAGCTCGGGCCGCGCCTGGGTCAGCACTTGAATGGTCACATCGTCGGGCACGGCGTTTTCCTTGATGAGGTAGCGCACGAAATCAAAATCAGGCTGCGAGGCGGCCGGAAAGCCCACTTCGATTTCCTTGAAGCCAAGGTCCACCAAGAGGCCAAACATGCGCTTTTTCTGCGCAACCGACATCGGCTCGATCAGCGCCTGATTGCCATCGCGTAAATCCACGCTGCACCAGATCGGCGCCGTGGTGATGCGCTTGTCCGGCCAGGTGCGGTCTTTCAGACCGATGCGGGGGAAAGGTTGATACTTGGTGGGGTTGTAGTGCGGATTCATCGTGTTTACCTGCTTGTTCGCTGTTCGTGGCCTTCTTCGTCGCCTTGCTCTTATCCCCTCTCGCGCGTGCGGGAAAGGGTGAGGGAGGGGGAAAGAATGCTGCGCAGTGTAGCGAAAATCCCACGGCACTATCTTGCGAAGATGGCTGAATGTTTGAAAAATTGGCAATAATATGCCCTCAAATAGCTAATCTAAGAAATTATTTGCCTAATAGACAAACAAGAGCACAATAACCCCCTCCATTCAGCCATGCCTGTACCTCTATGCAACTCGACCGCATCGACAAACGCATCCTCGCCGCACTGCAACACAACGCCCGCATCAGCAACCAGGAACTGGCGGACAAGGTGGGGCTCTCGCCTTCGCCCTGTCTGCGCCGGGTACGGCAATTGGAAGAAAGTGGGCTGATCAGCGGTTACAGCACACAGCTCGACGCCTCCAAGCTGGGGTTGAAACTGATGGCGCTGGTGCAGATCAGCATGGATCGCCATACGCCCGACCGCTTCGAGCAGTTCGAGGCCAGCATCCGCCAGTGGCCGCAGGTGCTGGAGTGCATCCTCATCACCGGCCAGGCAGCCGATTACCAGATCAAGGTACTGGTGCGAGACATGGAGGAGTACCACGACTTCCTGCTCAACAAGCTCACTCGCATTCCCGGTGTCACCGGCGTGCAATCGAGTTTCGTGCTCAGGCAAGTGGTGAGCACCACGGCGCTGCCGTTGGAGGAATAGGGCTACTGGAGGAATAACGCTACAGCGCCAAGCGTTGGTAGAGCGCTGCGGGTACGTCGAGCGCGGCAAATACCACTTCGCCACAGCGGCGCGGCCCTTCGCCTCGCACCAAGCCGTGCTTGCGGTCAAACTTCTCCAACATTGATATCTAATGCCCCGCCATTAGCAGAGTTGGCGAGTCCGGCATCACAGCAACTTGGGGTGTTCAATAAATTCCCCCCACATGGCGGTGACTTCTTTCGCAATATTATAAATTTTTTGATAATTAATTGGGCTGACGCAGTTTTTATTAAGCATACACTGCCCTGTAGGGAGCATATAAATAAAGCTCTCTGCCAGGGGTTCCGCAATACGGCCGTCCATCTTCCTCGGTAGCTAACGATCCATCACAAACTCTGACATTTGTCGCCGCAAGGGATCCTCTAGTGGTTCCGATGGTACCATCCGGGTAAACTATATAAGGCTCACGCGCATCATCAAAATCTATAGCATTTTTCATTGGAACTTCAATTTGCCATGCCGGCGCATAACCTTCGTCATCCTTCTCCCACACAACGTAGATAACCTTGGTGGTGATGGCGGCTCTTTTGTTGGTATCGTTTAAGCTATACCCTTTTTCCCTTTCCTCGTCCTTGATGAAATCGATTACTAGGTTTATGGCTTCCTGTTCACTAATTTTTGGCTTGGTATCATATCCTTTGTCAATAGCCAATCCTCCACCAAAATTACTAATTCTTTTGGATTTTGGATCTACACGAATTGAAAAATTTCCAGGCAATTCAATGTCATTAATATATTCCTTGAAGCCATAGTAAACATATCCCATGGCTGGGATTTTCCTTGAAAATCGCAAGGTTTCCGTTCCTGTAAACCCATAATATTTATAAATAATCGGTATTACAAAATCGCTCAGCGTTTTTTCATCAATCACTTCAATATCTTTGATCTCTGGCGGCACGCCGCGCAAGTTAGAAACTGAGCGTCCTTCTTGCTCAAACTCTTGTATTTCAATTCCAGCTTCAACAGCAAGTCTTCTTTGTTCGGATCGAATAGCGCTAATATCCCGAGAGGCCGAAAAATTATTAGGATTGGTTTCTGCTCCAGGTCTAAGCGCGGGCTCTTCAACAATCCCTGCTATACCTTGGGCATTTGCCAACATCGGAATAGTCAGACAAGGAAGCAGTATCAACGCCGTGTGATACCGCCTTGCCCAACTACCAGTGATTGCCGCTATTGTGTTTCTGATTTTCATGGCTAATTCCTTTTTCTTAATGTGAAATTGCGAAAATTCTTATCAGCCCGTGTTCGCCACAAAGGGGCGAGGCGGATCGGGAATGACCGTAACACGTACTTGCTGTGCATTACAGTACTACCCTTCGGTGAAGAGTCGATTGGGGTTGAGGTTGATGGCGCTGGAGGAATAACTCTACAGCGCCAAGCGTTGGTAGAGTGTTGCGGGTACGTCGAGCGCGGCGAACACCAGCTCGCCGCACTGGCGTGGCCCTTCGCCACGCACCAAACCGTGCTTGCGGCCAATGAAGGTCACGGTGAGATCGGCGTTGACGCAATGGCCGCGGATTTCGCCAGTATCGCTATCGAGGCCGGAAGGTAAGTCCACCGCCAGCACCGGCAGGCCGCTGGCGTTGATGGCGTCGATCGCTGTGCGGTAAGGCGAGCGTACTTCGCCAGTAAGACCGGTGCCGAGCAGCGCGTCTACCGCAACAGTGCCAGCGTTGGTGTCGAATGTGATGCTGCTGTCGATCGGCACGCCATTGGCGCGGGCCACTTGCAGCGCCTGCAAGGCGTCGCCGCGAATACGCCCGGCATCGCCCACGATATGAATGTGCGCCCGCAAGCCCGCGCTCAAGGCAAGCGCGCCGATGATGAAGCCATCGCCGCCGTTGTTGCCGGTGCCGCAGAAAATGTGCAGTGACAGCGCCTCTGGCCACGTTTGCCGCAACGCAGCCAGCGCGGCAGCGCCCGCCCGCTGCATCAGCGTGAAACCACAAAGGCCGAATTCGGCGCTGGCCAGGCGGTCGAGTTCGCGCACCTGCGCAGTGGTGTAGTAGCGCTCAGCATTCATGCGGAAAAAGGGTGGCTCAACAAATAGTGGAGATGCGCGCGCACCTCCGGCCACTCGCCTTGGTGCAGGCTGTACATCACGGTGTCGCGGATGGTGCCGTCGCGGCGCAGCTTGTGGCCGCGAATCACGCCGTCTTTTTTCGCGCCCAGGCGCTCGATCGCACGCTGGCTGGCGAGGTTGAAATTGTCGGTGCGCCAGCCAACCACGTTGCAGCCCAAGGTATCGAACGCATGGGTCAATAACAGCAGTTTGCAGGTGGTATTGACCGGCGTGCGCTGCACTCGCTTGGCATACCAGGTATAGCCAATCTCCACCCGTTTTACGTCGGGCAGAATGTCGTGGTAGCTGGTGGTACCCAGCACCGTACCGCTGGCTGCCTCGATCACGGCAAAGGCAAAACGCTGGCCTTCTTCGCGGCTTTTCAAGGCGGTCTCAATGTAATCACGTGTCTCATCCGGCGCTGGCACGGAAGTGACACGTAAATTCCATAACTCGCCATCCGCGGCGGCGGCGCGTAAGCCAGCTTCGTGCTCAAGCGCGAGCGGCACGAGTTTTATACCGCGTGCGCTGAGGGTAATGGGGGTGATAAAGGACATGGAGGTTATTCAAGTATTTCCAGTGATCTGTTGGGCTTGGCGTTGTTCAACTCTGCTTGCGACCCTCTGGGTGGAAAGAGGCAAGCCACGCTAATGAGAATGCCGATGATAGCCAGCCCTAGCATTATTTTTTCTCTACGAATAGTTTTAGAATTAAAATTTTGTAAATGTGATGAGAGCGGATAAATCAAGAATTCTTTCTCTTTCCCGAGGGATTCTTTTATTTTCTCTAGGTGAAATCTAACGTCTGATGGCAAGCCATCGAATGGCTCGTCTTTTTCAATCTCTTCATATAGCTCTTGAAAGTAGCGAATTTTGCTATCTCTATTTTCGCCTGTAGATTTAATGGCCTCTGAATACTGATTTCTTAGTAGTATCTGTATGTCGCGAGGCGTAAGAAAATTATCCGTTGATAGGATTTCAATCTGCTTTCGTGTCAGTGGTTTTTTTGAGAAGGCATTGGCTATCTGTTCGCCAACACGTTTTCGGCGATTTTTCGTTAGGGCTTCGTTTAATATCGCGGGACCGAGCCATACCGCAAGCGGGCCGAAAACAAAGAAGGCAATAACAAGTATTTCGGTGATAGATTCTTTCAAAGCTTTAGGCTCCTTGGGCTAACCTTACTTGGGCTCCTCACAAACTCTTCCCATCCACTCGCTGCACTGGCAGTGCCTCAATATCCACCCCCTCCAAACACCGCACATTCACCGCGCAAATCGGAGCCCCATCCGGCATAGCGCCGTAAGCGAAAGCCTGTGTGCCGCAGGTGTTGCAGAACTGATGTGCGATGGCGTGTTTGTTGAAGCGGTATTCGGTAAGGCTATCTTTGCCTGTGCGCAGTGTGAACTGGCTCGCCGGTATGAAGGTCAACAGCCAGCCCTTGCGTGCGCAGTACGAGCAGTTGCAACTCATCACGCTGTCGATCTGGGCCTTGATATCGAACTGAACCTTGCCGCAGTGGCAACTGCCGGTGCAGAGGGGGGGTGTCGGTCATAGTGCTCTCGGTGTTGGGAAAGCGGCAGTGTACCTCTGTTTGGCCTTGATCTCGTCACTCAGGTTGACGCCTTCAACGCGGAGCGCCTGCACGTCGGTTAAGCAGGTGGGGTTTGGTTGTTTCACCTATTTATTTACAATGCGTGCATCAATCAGAACCGGAGAAGTGAATCATGGATTTCGCCTTGTCTCGTACCGGCCAATTCACGGTGAACGAAACCTTGTTGAACCACCTTGGCGTTAAGCCAGGCGATCGTGTTTCCGTTGAACTGCTGCCGGATGCCAGCCTGAGGATATCGGCCACAGGTAAAAAACGGCCCCTCTCCGAATTAAGGGGGGCATTCCGTGATCTTTTCGGAGTGGTTGACTCGTTGAGCCTTGAAGACATGGAGAGAGCGATTGAGGAAGGCTGTGCCTCTTCAGCAATGGCAGGAATGGACGGTAAAAAATGACGGCGGTTGTTCTGGATACGAATGTCGTTGCGCGGATTGTCATGGAAGACGATGGTACCCAATCCGCTATCGCTTGCAGCGCTCTTGCTTCCGCGTCGCTGGTGATTATTCCCACGCATGTTTTTTGTGAACTTGTATGGGTGATGCGATCAATAAAAACCAACACCGGCGAAAGGCGTTATTCATATGGCGCTATTGCAACGGGCATTAGACGATTTATTGAATTCGATCATCTGGTTATTTCCGCTGATGAAGTGGCGGCAGGTTTGCAGATGCTTGATTGTGGAGGCGATTTTGCTGATGGCGTCATTGAGTACACAGGCCGCAACCTTGCGCATGATGTCACCACAACATTTTTATCTTTCGACAAGAGCGCAGTCAGCACCCTAGCCAAACGCGGTCTTTCCGCGCTGTTGCTGCAATGATGAAGAACACCATGACAAAACCCACGCCACGCAAGGAGCCTTCGCCCATGGCCAGCATTTTCACTAGAATTCTCGCCGGCGAACTGCCGGGCCACTTCGTGTGGAAGGACGCACAGTGTTTCGCCATCATGACGATTCAGCCGATCCGTCAAGGCCATGTGATCCTGATTCCCAATGAAGAAGTAAATCATTGGGACGACGTAAAACCCGCCACTGCCGCGCATCTGATGCAGGTAGCGCAGCACATCGCCAAGGGCATCAAGGCGGTGATTCCCTGCAAGCGTGTGGGCGTGAGCGTGATCGGCCTCGAAGTGCCGCACATGCATATTCACCTCATGCCGATCGACACCATGGCAGACCTCGACTTCACCTTCGCCAAGCCCGCCGCCACACCAGACCTCGCCGCCACCGCCGCGCAGATTCGTGAGGCGCTGGTGGCGCGCGGCCATGCCGAGGCCAATCCATGGCGGCGGTGAAGTAAGCGCGTGCAATCTTGGTACCTGCAATACGCCGCGCTGCGCCAAGACTGGTTGGGCACTGCGCTGGCACCGCTTGCGGATACGGTTTCCGACGATCTCGTGCCCGCCATCGAGCACGGCGATTTTCCCCGCTGGCGCGCCGCGCTCGATGCCTTACCAGACTGGACGGTCGCGAATGCGGATCTGGTCAATGGCGTTATCTTGCAACGCGCCACGCCACTGAGCGATGCGGAGCACGCCACACTGACGCAAACGCTGCTGCGTCTGCATCCTTGGCGCAAAGGCCCTTATGAGATTTTTGGTGTTCATATCGACACCGAATGGCGCAGCGATTGGAAATGGGATCGCGTGCTGCCGCACATCACCCCGCTCACGGGCCGCACGGTGCTCGATGTGGGTTGCGGCAATGGCTATCACTGCTGGCGCATGGCGGGCGCGGGCGCCAAGTGCGTGGTTGGTATAGAGCCAATGTTGATTTTCAATCTGCAATATTGGGCGCTGCGCAAGTATCTCCCCGAATGGCCTGTACATCTCTTGCCGCTCACTTTGGAACAAATGCCGGAGCAACTCGCCGCCTTCGACACCGTGTTCTCCATGGGCGTGCTTTACCACCGCCGCTCGCCTTTCGAGCACTTGCAAGCCTTGAAAAACGCGCTGCGCCCTGGCGGTGAATTAGTTCTGGAAACTTTGGTTATAAATGGTCCGCGCGGCCAGGTGCTGGTCCCCGAAGGCCGTTACGCGCGGATGCCCAATGTCTGGTTCCTGCCCAGCCCGGCGACGCTCGAAAGCTGGCTCAGCAAAGCCGGCTTCGTCGAACCGCACGTGGTAGACGTAAACCTCACCACCACCGACGAACAACGCCCCACCGCCTGGATGAGCTGGGAATCGCTAGCGCAGGTGCTCGATCCACAGAATCCTGCACTCACCGTCGAAGGGCATCCGCGCCCGCTGCGTGCGGTGGTGGTGGCGAGGAAGCCTATTTTGTGATGTACATTTTCACGACATCACATAAGAGCAGAACTTGTTTATAAGGGGCGGAGATGTAATCGCGACTATTATGAATTATGGTTCCAATTGTCTCGGCAACTCTGGCTCCCATGCTTCAAGGTCTTCCAGTGGATAGCGCCGCAGCGCGTATAAGGCGCGCTTGATTTTACCTGTCAGACTTAGTGGTCTGGGGACATTGGACAGTGTGTTGGCCTGCGGTTTCCCTACGGCTTCGATATAACGAGTCTTGAACTCTCGCTGAGTAATCCCCCACTTGAGCAAAAACTCACGGCTGCCTTTATTGCGACGCACGCGCCGCGTGGTGGCGCAAGCGAAGTGATAGATGCGACAAGACTCAACGATACGAAATATCCTGCACCCCACTAGCCATAGCTTCATTAGCATGTCATCGTCGCTGCTCATGCCGGGACCAAATTCGATGCTGTAACCGCCTACTTTGTGCCACAGTTGGCGGCTGAGCAGCATGGGTTGTAGAGCCATGCCGTCGATGTCGCCTCTTTTGGGATCAAGCGCTGCTACATGTGCCAGCAGGCCGCCTTCATCGAAATTTTCAGGTTTGGTGCCGTAGTTCGCGAAGTGCACCAAGGTATTGGGAGTCTTGATCGGTTCAATCATCCTTCCGGCCAGATAGCAGTCGCGACCACCAGTCCGTTCGATTGCTGCTTCAAGAGCCAAGTCCCAACCCGGGGTACAAAACATATCGTCGTTCATGAACACGATCCAGTCTCGTGTGGCTAGTCGCGCAACATCGTTCAAAGCGATACACACTCCTACGTTGCCTTTGCTGCGGGTATGCGCGATACCTTGCTCACGCACCCAATCCAATGTGCCGTCGGTACCTTCGTTCACATGCACGATAATTTCGTGAGTGTGCGCCGAATGGCGGTGGATGCTGTCTATACAGAGTTTGAGATAAGGCAGGTTATTCCAGGTTGGAATCAGGATGCTGAACATGGGGTTGGTACACTTTTTTAATAATTGGTTAATAACGCATGAAGAGTCTAAGTGACTGTGGGTGCAAGCCGGTATATGTCGGCTTACCCTTGAATCACTGAGGTTGAAAATAAAATGACATAACGAGTCGCGCTTCGTAATCCGCGAGGGAGAGTATCATGAAAATAATGTAGTGAACGAAAATGTTAAAAAATTGCCTAAGACCCGCGTTGTGCAATGGAGATATGAATGGGCCTTGATGACAAGCACCTGATGTGGCAATGATGAAATGAGATGAAATGAGGTGGAATGAAGAATTCTTGACATGTTTTGATTGTAGGAACATGATTCGCGTGTTTCCAAAATGACAACAAACAATAACTCTAAACCAGACTAATGACCAGGGAGCGCCCGAATAGGTACCCAATACGCAGGGTGGTTACCTTTTTACGGCGTATTCGATAAAAATGCTTGTGGTAGCGGCGTGAAATGCAGAGGAATAATAAAGACTTTGTGCAGCTTTCAGTCATTCTGATTACGCGTGACGAAGAAGCGAACATCCGCGCTTGCTTGGAGTCTGTCGTTTGGGCCGACGAAGTCATCGTAGTCGATTCAGGCAGCACTGACGCGACGGTGATGATCTGTAAAGAATTTGGTGCGCAGGTTTATGCGCATGACTGGCCGGGTTACGGTGCGCAGAAGAATCGCGCGTTGGATTATGCGAGCGGCGATTGGGTGTTGTCGCTTGACGCTGATGAGCGTGTGACACCGGAGCTACGTAAAGAAATCGAAGTGGCGATTCGTGCTGATGCCGCACCAGACGCTTATCGGATTCCGCGTTTATCTAGCTTTTGCGGGCGTTTCATGCGCCACTCTGGTTGGTGTCCAGATTTTGTGACACGTTTATTCAAGCGTGGTCGCGCGCGATTCAGCGACAGCCTGGTACATGAAAGACTGGTTGTCGACGGCATTACCGGAGAGTTGAGCAATCCTTTTCTGCACTACACCTACGACGATCTGGAAGAAGCATTGCGCAAAATAAATGAGTACTCCACTGCCGGTGCACTGATGATGCAGCAGAGTGGGCGCCATACGAGATTGCGTGGCGCGGTATTGCGTGCAGCTTGGAGTTTTTTTCGTACTTACATACTGCGGGCCGGCTTCCTGGACGGTCGGGAAGGATTCATGCTGGCTGTATCGAACGCTGAAGGCACGTATTATCGGTATTTGAAGCTAATGTTGCTGAATAGAAAGGCGATCTGCCCGTAAGTGGTGGCTGAGGACAGGTTCTGTGCGGTCTCTGCCTTTACTATTCATCTGACCCAGCTACACTTCTCCAACTTCCGCTACTACCTGCATAAACCCTATGCCGCCCGCCACCGGCGACCCGATCATCAATACGCTGCTGCATCACCAGCGCAGCCGTTTTCAGCATACGCTCGCCGCTCAGCCGGAACTCAGTGCGCAGCTTGCTGCAAATGTTGCATTGCAGGACGCGCTGGAGCGCCTCTGGCTCGGCAGTGACTACGCCTTTGCGCTCTGCTGCGAGGAGCCTCTGTTGCTGCTCGATTTGCTGCAAAGCGGCGATCTTGAGCGCGCTTACGACGACTGGGACGCGCAGCTTGTCAGCTGTGTCAGTGGCGTGGGCAGCGAGCAGGTTGTGGTGCTCGAGCGGCTCAAGAAACAACTGCGCCAGTTCCGCAAGCGTGAATACTTGCGCATTCTCTGGCGCGATCTCAATGGTCAGGCCGAATTGCTCGATACCACACGTGATTTGAGCCTGCTCGCCGACAGTTGCATCCGTTACGCCAACGCCGCGCTCACGCCTGAAGTGCGCCGCCTGCACGGCGTGCCTTATGACACCAAAGGTAAAGAACAGCATCTGATCGTGCTCGCCATGGGCAAGTTCGGCGCGTATGAACTGAATCTGTCTTCCGACATCGATCTCATCCTCGTCTATCCCGAAGATGGCGAAACCACAGTGACGCCCGCGTTTCATCAGGAGGCGCCACTGGCCAAGGTCAGCACCACGCAGCAATATTTCTGCAAACTTGGCCAGTGGCTCACGCAAGCGCTCGACAACGTTACTGCCGATGGCTTCGTGTTTCGTGTGGATCTGCGCTTGCGCCCTTACGGCTCGCATGGCGCGCTGGCGCTTTCGGTGGAGGCGATGGAAGAGTACTACCTTGCGCAAGGCCGCGATTGGGAGCGCTTCGCCATGATAAAAGCGCGCGCGGTAATGGGGGATGCCGAGCCAGTGGCGGAATTGATGCAGATACTGCGCGCTTTTACGTATCGCCGTTATCTTGATTTCACCACCATCGCCGCGCTGCGCGAATTGAAAGCGCAGATCGAACAACAAGTGCGGCGCAAAGGTCTGCACGACAACATCAAACTGGGGCGCGGCGGCATCCGCGAAATCGAGTTCATCGTGCAAGTGATGCAATTGATTTTCGGTGGCCGCCGCCCGGCGCTGCAACACAGTGCCTTGCTCAGCGCCATGGACGCACTGGTGCGCGAAGAACTGCTGCCGCAGGCTGATGCGCAGGTGCTGCAAGATGCTTACCGTTTTCTGCGCAAGCTCGAACATGCCATTCAAGGTTTGCACGACAAGCAAACACATCTTTATCCCAGCAATGCGGATGATGAGCGGCGCTGCGCCTACGCGCTCGGCTGCGCCAGCGTGGCCGAGTTGCGGCAAAAGCTGGAAGAGGTTCGCAGTGCAGTGGCGCTGCGTTTCGCGCAGTTGATCGCGGAGCCTGATGCACGCAAGAGCGGGCAGGAAGATGCTGAACTCACGCAATTATGGCTGGGCACGCTTGAAAATGAACGTTCGATCCAAATTCTGGAGGCGCGCGGCTTTGAAACCGCCGCCACGGTTCTCGATGTGCTCAAGCGCTACCGTGATAGCCGCCAATTCCTGGTTCTGGATGCCACCAGCCGCCAGCGCATGGATCACTTCATGCCACGGTTATTGGCGCGCTTGCAGCAAGAAACGCGGCCTGCTTTCGCCTTCGCGCGTGTATTTCCCTTTGTGCAGGCGGTAGCGCAACGCACCGCGTATCTGGTGCTCTTGATGGAAAGCGCGGTGGCGTTGAACCAATTGGTGCGTTTGTGCGTGCAAAGTTCCTGGGTATTGGAACTATTGTGCCGTTATCCGGTATTGCTCGACGAACTGCTGCGCCCGCTCGAGAAGCCGCCGGCGCGTGCGGAATTGCACGATCTTTTGCAGCGTCAACTTTTGCGTGTTGCCGAAGACGCGGTGGAAGAGCAGTTGAGCGCCATCCAGATTTTCAAACAAGAGCAGACGCTGGTGGTGGCGGCGTCCGAGTTGAGCGGCACCTTGCCGTTGATGAAAGTAAGCGATGCCTTGAGCTGGATCGCTGAAACCGTGCTGCACGCTGTGATGGCCATGGCCTGGCGGCAATTGGTAGCGCGCTATGGCGAGCCGGTGAATGCCGATGGCAGCAGCAGCGCCGAATTCGTCATCATTGCTTATGGCAAGCTGGGCGGCATCGAGCTGAGTTATGGCTCTGATCTCGATCTGGTATTCGTGCATGACGCCGATCTCGAGCGCGACACCAACGGCAGTGAGGGCCGCCGCATCAGCAGCATGGCGTTCTACGTGCAACTGGGGCAGAAGATTCTCTCACTGCTTGGCACCAGCACCTTTACCGGCAAGCTGTATGAAACCGATCTGCGGCTGCGGCCTTCCGGCGCTTCCGGCGCGCTGGCGAGCAGTGTTGAAGCGTTCCAGAATTATCAGGAACAACAAGCCTGGACCTGGGAGCACCAGGCGCTGGTGCGTGCGCGCGTAGTGGCGGGCTCAACGCGCCTGGCGCAGCGCGTCGAGGCCATTCGCGCACAAGTGCTGTGTTTGCCGCGCGATCCAGCGCTCTTGGCACAGGAT
>JAIRJU010000078.1 GCA_031260485.1 Pseudomonadales bacterium
ATAAGGCGGCATCAAATACAACAAGCGCCCAAACGGGCGAATCCACACACCGCGCTCCACAAAGAAACGCTGCGCCACCGCCATATCGATCGGCTCGCGCAGCTCCACCACGCCGATGCCGCCCAGCACGCGCACTTCTCGCACCCCCGCCAGCGTGCGGCAAGGTGCGAGTTCGCGCGCCATTTGCGCTTCGAGCGCCGCGATGCGCGCCTGCCAAGGGCTTTGCAGCAAGAGTTCGATGCTGGCGACGCTCACCGCACAGGCCAGCGCGTTACCCATGAAGGTGGGGCCGTGCATGAATACGCCGCCGTCTTGCGAAATGGCGTCGGCGATGGCGGCGGTGCATAGCGTGGCGGCCAGCGTCAGGGTGCCGCCGGTGAGCGCCTTGCCGAGGCAGAGGATGTCGGGGCTGATGCCCGCATGTTCGCAGGCGAACAAGGCGCCGCTGCGGCCAAAGCCGGTGGCGATTTCGTCGGCGATCAACAGCACTTCATAACGATCGCAGAGTTCGCGTGCGCTGCGTAAATAGTCGGCGGAATAGAAATACATCCGGCCCGCGCCCTGCACGATGGGTTCGAGGATCAAGGCCGCCAAGGTGTCATGGTGGGTGGCTAATAATTGTTCCAATGCCGCCAATTCTGCTGCCGGGCAGCGCTGGCCGAACGGTGTTTGCGGCGCAGGCGCGAAGCACTGCTGCTGAAGCGCGCCGCTGAACAAGTGGTGCATTCCGGTGAGAGGATCGCACACGCTCATCGCGGCGAAGGTGTCGCCATGATAGCCCTGCCGTGGCGTAAGCAAGCGCTGCTTGCGCGGGCATCCGCGCGCGATCCAGTACTGCAAGGCCATCTTGATCGCCACTTCCACGCTCACCGAGCCCGAGTCGCACAGAAACACCTTGTCTAGCCCAGGCGGCGTCAGCGCCACCAGATGTTTGCCGAGCGCGATGGCCGGCTCATGCGTGAGACCACCGAACATCACGTGCGCCAGGGTATCAAGCTGCGTCTTGGCCGCCGCGATCAAGGCAGGATGGCCATAGCCATGAATCGCGCTCCACCACGACGCCATGCCGTCGATCAGCGCGCTGCCATCCTCCAGGTACAAGCGCACACCCGCAGCGCGCGTCACCGCATAGACGGGCAGAGGATTGTGCATCGAAGTATAGGGATGCCAGAGGTGGGCGCGGTCGAAATCGAGATCGAGCATGGCAGTGCACCGCCGAGGAATGAGGGCGGCATTAGAAAGGAGCGGGCTGCGCTTGGCAAATTGGGGATTTGTGTGCTGCTTGGTGCAGGCGAGCGGTCCTGTGCCGCCTCATCTGCCTACGGCAACCACCCCGCCCTGCGGGCACCCCTCCACAGGAGGGGAATGTCTTGCGGCAGGCGCAAGGTAATTCCCCTTTTTTCCACCGCCACACCGATCGCCGCCGGAGCTAATTCCCCTCCTGTGGAGGGGTGGACGCCGCAGGCGGACGGGGTGGTCACGCAGGGGGACGTATGCCAGACGGCCAGGCGTCTCCAGCCTTTTGCACTATGCCCTTCTGGATATGGCTACTTTGACTCTCACTCTCTAAATTTCTCGCCTTTATTTGTATAAGGGGGGGCTTTGAGCCTCGCCCTTGGCGGGTCTGAATTCAAAAGAGGGGTGAGCAAATGCAATGGGCAAGTCGAACGGCGTGTTGG
Source organism: Pseudomonadales bacterium (assembly GCA_031260485.1). Taxonomy (GTDB): domain Bacteria; phylum Pseudomonadota; class Gammaproteobacteria; order Pseudomonadales; family Pseudohongiellaceae; genus CAILUG01. The sequence goes on from JAIRJU010000078.1 coordinate 1,680, forward strand.
CGGAGCGGCTGGTTGGCGGCGGCATGGTTGACGGCAGGATGGGGCGCCAGTGCGCCGCCGCTGTGGGCGCAGAGTGTGCAGCAGACGAATGCACAGCAGACGAATGCGCAGCCACTGGCCAGCGAGGCGGCGACGCGCCTGGTGGACGCCGACACCTTGCTGGCGCTGACGCAAGACGGCGCGATTTTGTACGCGCAGGACGCCATCAAACTCGACGGCTACCAATATTGCACCCAGGCTGCTTCGCTAGCCGATCAAGGCGAATTCCGCCAGAGCATCCGCGCGGCCAGCAAGGCGCTGCACCTGGCGATCACCAATGACGATCCTAATTTACAGGCCTTGGCCAATCGTGATCTGGCCATCGCCTTCAGCTATTCCGGTCAGTTCGACAAAGCCGAAACCTTCGCCAACGAGGCGCTCAAATACCCGGCCAAGGATCCTGAAATGGTGGTTGGCCCGGTCAATAAAGTGCTGGGCGACATTCGTATGCGCCAGAGTAACTACGCCGAGGCGGTGCGCTATTACGACGCAGCGCTCAAGACCAGTTCGGAACGCTATGCGCCCTTGGTGCACTCGTCGCTGGTCAACGCGCTCACCGAAGCGGGGGAGCTCACGCGCGCGCGCCAAACTTTCGATAGCCTGCCCAAGCCCGAGGATCCCGTGCTGGACGCCCAATGGCAACGTACCTTGGCGCGCTTGCTGCTGGCCGAAAACAAGCCCTCCGCGGCCGCTGATCTGTACCGCCAGCTCACGAGCGCCAAGGTCGGCACCGACAGCGCCTATTATCAGATGTGGGCCTGGGAAGGGCTGGCGCAGGCTGAAATTGCGCTCGGCGATAAACGGCAAGCCGCCGCGGCTCTCGACCACGCGCTCAATGATGTAGATGGTATCCGCGCGCGTTTTCGCAGCGACGAATTCAAAATGGGCCTGTTCTCGGATGTGCAGAGCGTGTTCGAGAGTGCCATTGGTCTTTACACCGACGTCAACGACCCTGTCCACGCCTTTGAACTGAGCGAACGCAGCCGCAGCCGCGCATTGCTCGATACGGTGCGTGGCCGTGGCGCCATCGCGCCCGAGTCGCTGTCTTCAATGAGTTTGCCTGCCTTGCAAAAAATGCTGGCGGCCGATGAGCGTGTCGTCGAATTTCACTCGCTGCCCGATCGCCTGCAAGCCTGGGTAATAGGCCCGAATGACATCAAACCTGTCACCATTGCGGTCAACCGCACTCAGCTTGCCACCGTTGTCGATGGCTTTCGCAACTTCATCATCAATCGCAATAACGGCGCGGCACAGATCGCCGATCAGCTCGGCGCACTCTTGATCGCGCCTTTGGGCTTGAGCAGTGGCCAGCGCTTGATCGTGGTGCCGCATGGCGCGCTGCATTACTTGCCGTTTCAGGCGCTGCGCATCGAGGGGCAATATCTGATCGAGCGCCATCCGATGTCCACCGCGCCTTCGATCAGCGTTGCCGCGCAATTGGCGCAGCGCACGCCGCGCGCCGCCGCGTCGCTGACCGCCTTCGGCAACCCGCGCGTGAGCGACGCCTACGAATTGCCCGGCGCCGCGCGCGAAGTAGCCGAAGTGTCGCGCCTATTTACGCGCAACACGGTGTATACGGGCATACAGGCCACCAAAACGCAGTTTCTCTCGACAGTGGCAAGCGCGCCGCTGCTGCACATCGCGGCGCACGCGCAGGTGGATCTGGTCGATCCCTTGTATTCCAAAATTCTGCTGGCCAATGAAAACGGCAAGCAGAGTTTTCTGGAAGCGCGCGAAGTGCTCGACACCAACATGCAGCGCACCGCGCTGGTTACGCTGTCGGCCTGTGAATCCGGGTTGGGCCGCATTGCTCAAGGCGACGAAGTGCAGGGTTTCACGCGCTCCTTTCTTTCGGCGGGTGTGTCGGCCTTGATCGCTTCGCTGTGGCCGGTATCGGACGATGCCGCCGAACTCTTGATGCGCACGATGTACGGCGAATTGGCGCGTGGTGTCGATGTGCAGCGCGCGATGCAGGCGGGGCAGGTTGCGGTGCTCACACAAAGCGATTTGTCGCACCCGTTTTTCTGGGCGCCGTTCAACATGATTGGCGATTGGCGCCTGACAGTGGGGAACTAGGATGAAGGCAATAGCAATGAATCGTAGCCGGCTTTCCTTGCCTTCGCACACCTTGCTGGCGCTGGGGGTGGCCTGGAGCGCGCTCAGCGGCGCCGCCACCGCGCAGCCAGCAGTAGCACCGCTGCTGGCGCAAGCGCCATCACAAACCTTGCCGCAAGCGCAAGCGCCGAGCGCCGCCACCTTTGATTTGCGCGCCGTTACCTTCAATGGCGCGGTCGAAATTTCGCAGGCGGAACTGGCCACGCTGGCGCGGCCGTATATTGGCCACGCCGTTACACTGAGTGATCTGGAACAACTTGCCAAAAATGTCAGCGAGCTTTACCACGCACGCGGTTATTTTCTGGCGCAGGCGCTGGTGCCGGTACAAACCGTGCGCGACGGCGCCGTGGAAATCAGCGTCATCGAAGGCAAGTTGAATCGCATCGAAATCAATGTGGCTGAAGATGCGCCGATCAGTGCCGCGCGCGCGCGTGCCTTTCTGGCGGCCTTGAAACCGGGTGAAGCGCTCAACGCCAAACGCTATGAGCGCGTCATGCTGCTGCTGTCCGATCAGCCTGGCATCAAGGTTGCCTCGGGTTTGCAGCAAGGCATCGAGCCGGGCACCTCTGATCTGGTGGTGGAAATCACCGCGGGCCGGCGCTGGTCCTTCGCCGCCGACACCGACAACTTCGGCACCAAGGAAGCGGGGCGCGTGCGCGTGGGCGGCACCGCGCGCCTCAACAGCCCGCTTGGCATCGGCGACAACCTCGATGCCCGCCTGATGATCTCGCAGAGCAACGCGCTCAACCTGGGCCGCCTTTCCTATGAAGCGCCGCTCAATGCCGATGGCCTGCGTCTGGGCCTGGGCCTTTCGCGTGTGCGTTATGAATTGGGCGGCGCCTTCGAGGTGCTGGGCGCCACCGGCACCGCGCAAGTATTTGATGCTTCGTTCAACTATCCGCTGATTCGGCAGCGCAACCAAAACCTGTTTTTGCGCGGCGGTGTGGAATATAAAAACCTGGAAGACAACCTGGCGCTGTTCGAGTACGACTCCAGCAAGCGCGTGCAGAATGTGAACGCAGGCTGGGCCTGGGAGCGGCGCGACAGCCTCCTGGGCGGCGGCTATTGGGCCAGCAGCGGCACGCTCTACCAAGGCAATTTGAGCCTGCGCGACGAGCTTACCCAGTTCAGCGATCAAGGCGCGCTGGGCCATCACAGCGCCGGCAGCTTCAGCAAACTTTCCATGCAAGTCTCGCGCTTGCAGTCGCTCGCCGCGCGTCACAGCCTGTATCTGGTGCTGGGCGGGCAATGGGCCAACAGCAACCTTGATGCCTCCGAAAAACTCGCGCTCGGCGGCTCGCGTGCCGTGCGCGCCATGCCGTCCAACGAACTGCTCATCAACGATGGTCTGGCCACCAGCGCCGAATGGCGCTGGTCCGCCACCGACGACCTTACGCCTTACCTTTTCTACGATGCGGGCCGCGGCAACATCTGGCATTCGCCGCTCATCTCTGATGGCGAGAACACCCGCAGTATGCAGGGCTATGGCCTTGGTGCTACGTGGTCGCGCCCTGGCAACTTCTCGCTCAATCTGGCCCTCGCCTGGCGCAGCGGCAACACCGCTGCGCCTGCCTCTGATCACGATTTCAGTCCGCGCATCAGTTTCCAGGCGCAGAAGCTGTTTTGAATGTAGAAGCTGTTTTTGAATGTAACAACTGTTTTGAATGCAGAAGCCGCTTTGAATGTAGAAGCTGTTTTGACTATAAGAAGCTGTTTTGAATGTATATGAATCATCGCCGCGCGACTGTGATTTGCGCGCGGCGACGGGAGAAAGTCCATGACACGATCCACTCGTTCCATAACTCGCGTATCGCACCACACGGCGCCTGCCTCGGCACGCCCGGCGTGGGCGCTGCATCCGCTGGCCTTGGCCATGGCGCTGGCGAGCGGCTACGCGGCGGCGCAATTGCCCAGCGGGTTCGATTCCGTCAGTGGTACCGTGCGCCAAGCCGTCAACGGCAGCACGATGACGCTTACGCAAGAGGCACCTAAAGCGATCGTCAACTGGAGCAGTTTTTCGATTGGTGTTGGCAATACGGTGAACTTCGTGCAGCCCGATGTGTCGAGCGTCATGCTGAACCGGGTGGTGGGCGCGCTCAATCCGTCTCTTATCGAGGGCACGCTGTCGTCCAATGGCATGGTCTTTCTGGTCAACCCCGCGGGCGTAACCTTCGGCGCAGGCGCACAAGTCAATGTCGGCGGCTTGGTGGCCTCGGCGCTGGACATCAACAACGCGGATTTTCTCGCGGGCAACTACAACTTTCAGTTGGGCGGCAGCAGCGCCTCCGAACTCACAGTGAAGAACCTGGGCGGCGTCTTGAATGCCGCATCTGGCGGCACGATCGCCTTGCTGGGGCAATCTGTCTTTAACGAAGGTTCCATAAATGCCAACGGCGGCACGGTGGGCCTGGTGGCGGCGCAGAAAGTTACGCTGGATTTTGTGGGTGATGGGCTGACCACGTTCATCATCGATACCACGGAGCAATTTGCTTATGCCAGGGTGGCCGATGCCGAAGGCGCCGTGCTGCAAGCCGATGGTGGCCGCGTGGTCGTATTGGCCGATGCGAATCCGAATCAGGTGGCGGGCGCGGTGGTCAATCTGCGCGGCACGCTGCGCGCTCGCTCGCTGACGCCGCTGGGCAATGGCGAAATTGTGCTGGGCGGAGGCAGCGTGGACTTGGTGGGCAGCAGCCTCGATGTCAGCGCTGGCACCGCTGGCGCCAGCGGCGGCAAGGTGACGATCAAGAGCAGTGACCAAGTGTACATTGAAGGCGGCAGCATCACCGCGCGCGCAGGTACAGCAGGCGGCGATGGCGGCTTTATTGAAACCTCGGCGCCGCGGGTAGAGATCAGCAGCGTCACTGTCGATGCCTCTGCGACAAAAGGCAAGGCGGGAACTTGGTTGATTGATCCTTCCAATATTGCCATCGTGCATACCGGCAACACCCCCGCCAACCCAAGCGATAGTCTTCTCTATGATGATGTCATCAGCGTCACGCTCAGCAGTGGCACCAATGTCACGATTGATACCGACAGCGCGGGAGTGGACCTGGGCCGCATCAGCCTCGACAAGGACGTGGCGATCGCCAAGACCGCAGGCGGCGACGCGACGCTGGAGTTGAAAGCCAATGCCGGCATCGGCACCCTGGGTGATCCAGTCAGCATCACCTCCACCGCGGGCAAGCTGAACGTAGTTGCCACCGCCGCCAGTGACGGAATCGTCTACCGAGGCGAGCTGTTCACCAATGGCGGCGCGGTCACGCTCAGCGGTCAAGGCGTGCGTCTGACCAGTGCCACTGTCGATACCCGCGTGGGCCGCCTCGATACCAGCGCAGGCGGCGTGGTCACGCTGACAGGCACGGGCGTGGGCGGCGTCGGCGTGGAGCTGATCAACAGCCAGATCAGCAGTGCCACGGGCGCAGTGTCCTTGGAGGGTCATGGCGGTGGAATAATTCCGGGTATTAGTGGTATTCCTTACAACGGCATATGGATCGATACCGACAGCGGCATCACCACCACCAGCGGCGCGATTTCGTTGTTGGGCACAGCAGCGCCTACGAGCCTTGACAGGAATGGCGTGCGGATACAGGGCACACTGCGCACGGTGAACGGCGCCATCACGGTGGCCGGGGCCGGATCGCATCAGGTCGGTGGTCCCGGTACTGTTGACGATAGTAGCAGTAGCGACGAGGGCGTTTTCATTGCCGCAAACGCCGAACTCACCACCACCGGCACTGGCAGCATAGACATCACAGGCAGCAGCACAGGCGATGTGTCTGGCTTATACATTGCCACCGGTGCCCAGATCACCAGCAACCAAGCTGTCACCTTGCGCGCCAGCAATGCGGGTGACGACTCTGACTATGCACTGGTACTCGATGGCAAGGTGAAAGCAGGTACAGTCATCAACCTGCGCGCTGGGGCACTTGATGCCAGCACCGGCCTCGTTAGTGACCTCTGGGACGCCCCGATCACGATTGGTACATTGCCGGAGGAATACGGCTTCTCGATGAACCCACTGAGCGTGGACGGCCTGAGCGCGCCACTGGTCGTGTTCGGAGGTGAGGAGCAGACAGGCGACATCAGGATGGAGGGTGATAACGTCTTCCCCGATACCAAGACCCTGTCGCTGCAAACCCAGGGCAACATCGTCTTGTACGACACCAGCCTTCTCAAAACCACGCCAGGCGCCGCCACGCTGAAGCTGGACGCAGGCGACAGGATCTCCGGCACCGGTGAGGGCGGGGCGTGGATTCAATCCGAAACGGATGCCGGGCCGCTGAATGTGGTGTTCAACGCCGCTAAGTCGATCTTTTACTACGGCACGATCGACACCAACGGCGGCAATGTCGATATGACGGCCACCGAAGGCAACCGACTCTTTGACGGGATCACCCTGGACAACACCAAAGTGAACACCAACGGCGGCACGGTGACTCTGAACGGCGCAAGCCTTGTCGCTGGGATATATCTCAACCGTTCGGTCATTGATACGCGCCGTTACTCGACCTCGAGCCTGAAGCTGACCATGCGCGACAACGTCAGCCCCAACAGCGAAATGACTTACCTTGATATAGATGGCGTAGGCTTCACGCTGAATGGCGTGATTCACAACGTGCGTGCCGATGCTATCGCCAATGCCACTACCTATGCGGAATTCGCCAGCGCGCTGCAAGCCGCGCTGAATGCAGCGGGCTTGAACACGATCGATGTGACCTTCGATGTTGCCACTAACAGCGTCACCCTCACCGATTCCGCCGGCGGCACCTTTGAATCCCTCGGCCTCACCTGGAAAGATAACCTCGTTCCGCCGGCGGGCAACATCATGTGGGACGTAGCGGCGGCTCTCGTTCCCACCAGCATCGGCGGCAATGTCACCTTGAGCGGTATTTCGACGATAGACAGTAAGGGAATCAGCGGCGTCATTGATAGCGCGGGCGTGTATCTGACCGATGATCGCAGCCCGGAGCTGATGAGCATCAATGCCGCGAGCGGCCTGGTGCAAATCATCGGGCGCGGCACGGCGATGGACGGGGTAGTGATGGATCGCCGCGCCAGCGTCAGCGCCACCGGCGGCACGGTGCAGATCACGGGCCATTCCGACAGCGGCGCGGGGTTGAGCTTGATCAACGACAGCCAGGTCAGCGCCCGCGACGTGCTGCTGCGTGCCAGCACTGGCGGCGCGGTTGATGCCATCGTGCTCGATGGCGCCGTAAGTGCCAGCCGGGTGCTGAACCTGCGCCCGGGCACGGTAACAGGCACCACCAGCGCCGTGGCGAGCGACAGCGTGAACGACGCCATCGTGCTCGGCGGCGCTTCGGTGGCGGGTTTTTCGATTTCAGAACAAGAGTTCTACAGTTTGAGCGCGCCCACGATCGTCGTCGGCAGCAACACGCACGCCGCGAATATCACGGTGGCTGACCTGCTCAGCACGGCCTCGGCGCTGACGCTGCAAAATGGCGGTGGCGGCAACATCGTGCTCAACGGTGCACTCTTCGAGGACTTTGCGCTGGGCTTGATAAGCCGCGGCAACATCACGCAGGCAACGGACGCGGACATCAGCGCCAGAGACTTGCTGGCGCAATCGGCTACCGGCAACGTGATCCTGGCCAACCCTGGCAACATGGTCAGCGCCAATACTCTCGGCGGCGGCGCGGCGGGCCAGTTCATTTACACCAATGCCGATGCCATCACTATCGGCGCGGTAAGCGTCACCGGCTTCGACGCCAGCACCAACACGCCCTACACCGTAGGCACCACCTCGCTACAGGCCAATACGGTGCGCATCCAAACCCTCAGCGGCGATCTTGGCCTGAGCATTCCCATCACCAGCACCGCGGGCGTCGATCTGATTGCGGCGGCGCGCTTCCAGAATTATTCAGGCGGCTCGATCAGCGGCGCGCCATGGCGCATCTGGGCCGACACCTGGATTGGTGAAACGCGCGGCGGCCTGCAAGGCAGCGGCACCTTGCCGAATCTGTATAACCGCCCTTACGGCTCAACCACGATCACCGATCCTTTTGTCAACGACAGCAGAAACCACTTTATCTACACCCAACAACCCGCGCTCACCGTTACCATCAATAATGCTAGCCGTGTACAGGGCGATCCGAATCCGAGCTTTGGCTACACCGTATCGGGCCTGGTTCTGGGCGACAGCGCCACCTCTGCCGTTACCGCTGGCGCAGTCAGCAGCACCGCCACCCCCGGCAGCCCGGAAGGCTCCTACCCCATCACCGCCACGGGCTTCATCTCGAATGCAGGCTATGCGCTCACCATCGTGCCGGGCGTGTTGACGGTTACACCGCCACCGGAAACGCCGACCTGTACGCAGTTGAACAACTGCCCGCCGGATATCCCGGATATCCCGGATATCCCGGACACGCCCGATACCCCGGACACGCCAGATACCCCGGATACGCCAGACACCCCGGATACGCCGGATACGCCGGATACGCCGGATACGCCGGATACGCCGGATACGCCGGATACGCCGGATACGCCGGATACCCCAGATACGCCGGATACGCCGCCGCCTCCACCGCCGCCGCCTCCACCGCCGCCGCCGCCGCCACCGCCGCCGCCTCCTCCACCGCCGCCGCCGCCGGAGCCGCAGGTGTACAACGTCCCCTATATCGACGCGGTGAACGAACTCATCACCACCTACACCTACGACCGCAATATCGGCCCGGCATTGATGTGCTACGCCGCCGGGCCGCTCGATGGCGATCGCAAGCAGCAGGTGGGCGATGTGCTCTCGCGCGAATGGGCAAGAGTCAAATCCCGCCCGAATTTGACCAACTGTTTAGCAACGGATAACACCAATGCCTGTCAGGATTTTTGAGTGAGCGCAGGCAAGTCTTGGCGCCTGCTTAGCGCGTTCCCTCTCCCCCGACCCCTCTCCCGCAAGCGGGCGAGGGGAGAAATGCCGCAGCATCCATGAATTCTGCGGCGTCGTTGTGCTGCGCGCAGAATGGCGCTGAAGGCGGTTGCGACAAACTCTGAAGAGAAAGAAGCGAAGTTTTGAGGTTGACGGATGTGACCGCTATCATGAGCCGCGTTTGGCGATTGAGAGTGTGGGGAACATGGCTTTATTTGATGCAGTTGGTTTCCATTGGGACAGATCGGCGCTGCCGGCGGCTGTTCCCGTGCACTCGGTTGAACGAGCCTGCTTCCGTTTTCACAAGATGCTGCCGGAGTTTGTGTGGGATGCGGGGGTGCTGGAAGGCAATCCGTTCACTTTCGTGGAAGTCAAAACGCTGCTGGATGGCGTCACGGTTGGCGGGCGCAAAATTTCCGATCAAGAACAAATTCTGAATCTGGCAGCCAGCGCCAAACGCTTGCTGGCGCTGGTCAAGAGTGGCCAATTTGCACTTTCCAAGCCGGTGTTCACCGAACTGAACGGCATCGTCGCTCGTCACGAAGCCTTGGAGTGGGGCGTATTCCGTGGCGAAGGCGAAGAGAAGCACTACACCCCGGATGTTGGGCTGGGTGAGCATGGGCGCTATACGCCATTGCCAACGCTGCCGGAGGCGCCGCAATTGAACCAGATATTCCAAGATGGCGTACTGGCACTGCAAGCGTGTGAGCCGTTTGAGCGCGCTCTGGCCTTCTTCCTCTTTGGCGCCTTGCAACAGTTCTTCTTCGATGGCAACAAGCGCACCTCGCGTTTCATGATGAATGGCGTACTCATGACGCACGGCATCGATGCCATCAGCGTGGCAGCTGCCAAGGCACAGGAGTTCAATGAAAAGATGCTGCGATTCTATCTTTCCAAAGATGCGACTGAGATGATGACTTTTCTCCTTGCTTGTCATCCGTAAGCCGAGGTGGTGGACGGGTAGGCGGACGGGGTGCTCATTGCGAACTGAGAGTGTCAGCATTTAATAAAAATCGTTCTAAATCTTATTGAGCCTTTCGCGCCGCCAAAAGCGCCCGCAGCTTGGCGGGTGCGACGGGTTTGGTCAGCAGGGTAACGGAGGCTTGCTGCGCGCGTTGCAGCATGTCGGAGGTGGTGGTGCCTGAAATCAATACAGTGAGCGCGTTGGGGTACAGCTGCTGCGCGTGGTGGATGATTTCGAAGCCGTCGTCGTGTTCGTGCAATTGCAGATCGCACAATACGATGTCGTAGGGGCCTTGTTCGTGCAGCAAGGTCAAGGTTTGTTCCAGGGTGCGCGCCGCTGTTACCTGGCAGCCCCATTGGGTCAAGAGCGCGGTAGTGCCTTCTACAATGGCGTCGTCATTGTCGATCAAGAGGCAATGCGCGGTGATGGCGCTGTAGGTTGCTGCGGAAGCGGTGCTCGTGCTCAGCGCCGCGGGGCTGGCGGCGGGGAAGGTGAGGGCGAAGGCGCTGCCGCGATGTAGCTGTGAGCGCAGCGTGATTTTGGTGCCCAGCAATTGTGCGATGCGCGCGCAGATCGACAAGCCCAGGCCAAGCCCATTGCGGCGATCGCGCTGCTGATTACCTACTTGGTAGAACTCTTCAAAGATGCGGTTTTGCAGAATGCTGGCAATGCCCACACCGTTGTCGCGCACTTCGATGCGCACACAGTCGTTGCCACAGCGCCGCGCCACGATGGCGACGCGCGTGCCTGCGCTGTGCAGCACGGCGTTGCGTACCAGATTGTCGAGCACGCGCAGCGCAAGAGAATGATCGGTCATGATGATCTTGGTGTTGGCCAGCCAATGCAGCGTTATGCCCGCCTCGTGCGCCGCCGCAGCGTGCATGGCGTCCAGTTGTTCGAGCAAGTCTGCAACCAATACCGGCTTGGGTTCGGGCGACATCACATTGGCGTCCAGCCGCGAGATATAGAGCAGCGTGTCGAGCATGGTGCTCATGGCTTCGGTGGCTTCGCGCAAACGTAACAGTGAAGGGATTTGCGGAGGCGCCGCGCCCGGTAACAGGGTGTCAACGAACAAGCCCATGGCGTGTACCGGTTGCCGCAGGTCGTGGCTGGCGGTGGCGAGAAAGCGGGTGCGCGCCTGCGTGGCCTGTTTGGCTTGCGCCAGTTGCTCCAGCGCCTCGGCGGTGGCGCCGCGCACGCGTTCTTCGTTCAAGGCGTGGGAATCTTGCAGGCGCTGCGCCATGCGATCGATGTCGGCGGCGAGCGTGGTGATTTCGTATTTACCGCAGTTGCCGCAGCGCGCGTGCAGGTTGCCGCGCGTTAGCGCGGTGACAGTGTTCGATAAATGCTGCAAGGGCTGGGTGACGGCGCGCGCGAGGTTGCGCGCCGATAACCAGGCCAACAGCAGCGCGATGCCGCCGATTACCCCGCCCATCGCCATCGAGTGCAGCCGCTTGCTCTG
>JAIRJU010000093.1 GCA_031260485.1 Pseudomonadales bacterium
ACCGCCGTGTACACCTCCACGCCAGCATCCGTGAACCACGCATCAAAATCATTCCAAAACACCTCATGCCGCAGCCCATCCGCCCCCACCTCAGGCAAAAACTCCCCGCTGCACAGCGATACCAGCGCGAAGGACGGCGATGCCATGGCCAGCAGCAACACGGCGCACAGCGTGTGAATGACAGACTGACGCATGAAAAAACCTCTTGCCCGTAATGACGCCGACTGGCGCTATCAGGAACGCGACACTTGATCGCCTAAAGTCACCGTTTGTGGTGTAAACGTCGCGCTACGCTGCGCGAAACTGGCGCAACCCTGCGTAAGAATCGCCTTGGCGGCAGAAGGCACTTCCTGCGCGAAACCCGCCAAATCGAAGGTGGAATAGGTGAGATGACGTGCCGTGCTCAATTCACTGCGTAAATGCGCAATCGTCTTTTGGGAGGAAACAGAAAATGACGCCACCGCCGCCGCATAATACCCAGCCAACGCGTTTTCTTTACTTGTCTTGGCCGCATCGAAACGGCGCGCCAGTTCTTGAATAGCCGCTGATGACTCCGCCGCGGCAACACTCGTACAAATAGCGCTTAACACTGCCTGATCTTGCACAATGAAACGCTGATCTTCTGGCGCTAACAACGTGGCTATTACCGCTACATCTTTGCCATCAAGCGACGCCAATAGCGTCGAATCAGTCAGAATCGCGCGCAAAGCCAGCAAAGTGAACAGATGGTCAGGAACGGAGGAAGGATCTTTATCAGCCGAGTAATGCTGAGAATACGCCGCGAGCTTTTGCTGCAAGAACGCCGTGTCATACGGCAGGGAGGAGAAAATACCAGGCGCCTGTGCCAGCGCAAAAAATGGCAAAGAAATAGCAACGAAAAAACTGCCAACACAACTCGCCAAACGACACGCTGGGTTTTGCATGACTCATTTCCCTAAAAAAGGAGTGGTCATTTAAACTAGAAAATTCGACCTCAGTCAATCTTTTTTAGTGAACTTTTCTTTCATTTTTTGCCCTGCAGATAGTTGACACTGCGAATATTTTCATTTAAAGAGCTGCCCTACAGCGGGATCACCAACAAGGTATCCGTTTGCCTCGAATCAGTGATGACCAACCGTTCAACAAAGCGCAGCTCGCCATCCTGCTCCACGATGCGATCACGATAGCTCCCCGTGGCGAACACACTCATGTCGCCACGTTGCAAGGTCCGCACCACCAGAAAATTGCTGCGGCAGCGCCAACCACCAGCTGGATCGGCTTCCACTTCAAGCGCGCTGATCTGATGCCGATAACATTGCGGCTCATACACATTGATACGACGATACCCTGTCACGCGATCCTGCAACATCCCCTGCCCTGTGCAGGAATACAGCGCCAGAGGCAATTTGGCCTGATGATTCTCACGGGTCGTGATCGTATAGCAGCCATCGGCCGTGAACAGCGCTGGCCATTGCTCCAAACGATCTTCATCGAGGATGTGCACGTAGCGTGTCTGCAAACGCTGAATACGCAACTGCAACTGCCAATCACTCATCCAATCACTCATCGAGCGCCGCTCCCATCAGCGTGCGGTAGCCCTGCCAGAAGCCGCGCACCGTCGTTTCGTTGGCGCGCGAATCGGTGACACTGGCGATGTCGCTGCCGCCCATCAAGAGCAACGCTTGTTCGTCGCGGGCGCTGCCGGCAATGCCGCGCTGCACGTATTCGCCGATGACGCCATCTTCCATCGACACATAGCCCGCCGGCCCGATCAGGTTGCCCTGCCGCAGCCGCAGGGTGCGCAGTTCAGGGTCATCATCGGCATAGCCAAACACCGTCCAATGCAACTCGCAACGATCCAGACCGAGCGGCACCAGTTGGCGCAGCGCCAGCGTGTTGTAAATCTGCTGATGTACGCAGGTTGGAAAAATCGACTGAATCGCCACCGTGATGCCGTCTGGGTATTCAAGGCGATGATCCAGCAACTGCGGCCCGGCAAGGCCGATGTCCGGCATCACCGAGCGCAATTCTTTCGCGTCGTATTCACCCTCCTGCAGCGAAGCGCCGATGGAATAATTCATCGTGTTCCAGCCATCGTGATTCACCACCAGGCCACCGCTCATTGTCAGCCGGTTCAGTTTGAACGTGGCGTAAAACGCATGGAGGATCGTCGCATGATAGGAATCGCGCGCATTTTCCGCGTACAGCTTCCAATTGTGGTGCAGCACCTGATGGTAATAGCCCAACACCTGCACAGGTTTGTGGAACACTCGGTGTAATTGCTGGCACATCTGAGGGCCCAGATAAATCTCGAGCCCTTCCACCTCGCTCGACAGCGTGCCGAATACGACGCCGTGGAAAATCTCGATGCGTACCGGGATCAAGCCATGATCTTCTTTATTGAAGCACGCGGGCATTCCGCCCTTGCCTTCCAACCCTTTCTCGAACGGCACCAGCCGCAAACGCCCATCGAGGTGATAACTCCAGCCGTGGTAGAGACAGCGCAAGGTCGGCGACTTGCCGCGCGGTTCAACACATACCAGCGCGCCCTTGTGCCGGCAACGATTCACCATGGCACGCACGCTGCCGTCGTTGTCGCGCACCACCACGATCGGCGTCTCACCGATTTGCGTAGTGACGAAACTGCCACCCTCCGGCACTTCGACATCAAGGCAAAGATAATGCCAGGTCGGCCCTTGGAAGATGCGCTCCTGCTCGATGCGATAGAGCGCCGGATCCTGCAGAAAACGATAAGGAATATGCGAAGTATCAGCCATGATGATTCTCAAGCAACTTGGCGCGAGGCGCCAAAGTAACGGCGCCCCACCAGATAAATAGCCAAGGCCGCCACCAACATCGGCACCGCGGCCAGTTGCATCAAGCGGCCATAACTCCAGCCCCCGCTAAGCAGATAGCCTGCGGCGATGGGACCAAGAATGGAACCGAAACGGCCAATGCCCAGCGCCCAACCCACGCCGGTCGAGCGCATCCGCACCGGGTAAAACACCACCGCAAGCGCATTGATGCTTTTTTGTGCGCCACTCACGCAAAAACCCGCACAGAACGTGGCCGCTGCCAGGAGCGCCGCAGGCACCTGCCCCATCGCCGCGACGAACACCGTGCCGCCCAGATACAGCCCAGCGAGCACCAGACAAGGGTTATAACGATCCATCAAAGGCCCCGACAACAAACCGGCAACGATGCCACCCCACGAAATCAGCGTGCTCATCAACACCGCATTCTGTTGCGCAAGACCGGCATCAGTAAACAAGGTCGGCAACCAGTTTTGCAGAAAGAAGAACACCATCAAGTTGCAGAAAAACACCAGCCACAGCAGTAAAGTCCCTTGTGCGCGCTGTTCCTGAAACAATGCAGTCACCGGCAGATTTTTTTCGCTGTCACGACGCCGCAAAGGCGTAGCAAGATCATGCTGTGGATTGATGCGCTTGAGCTGCGTATGCACCCGCCTTTCGTCCTGTTTGCGCTCCAACAAAAATTGCAGCGACTCCGGCAGCAGCCAGAGCAAGAACGGCAACAGCAGTAACGGCAGCACCGCGCCAATCAAAAACACCACGCGCCAGCCCGCACTATCGAGCAGCGTAGCAGCCAGCACACCACCGATGATGGAGCCCAACGAAAAACCGCAGAACATCAGAATGGTCAAGGTGGCGCGCGCCCGGCGCGGGCAATATTCGCCAGTCAAGGCCAGCGCATTCGGCATCGCTCCACCGAGGCCAATGCCCGCAAGGAAGCGCCACAACATGAGGTCGGTAACACCTTGCGCGTAGGCTGTCAGCAAGGTGAACACGGCAAAGAGCAACACGCAGAACACTATACTGAAACGCTGCCCGTAATAATCGGCCAATACGCCAACGCATAAGAGCCCCACCATCAGCCCCACCAGTGAGGCCGAAAATACTGGGCCCAATTGCTCGCGCGGAATTTTCCATTCGGCACTCAAGGCCGGCCCGAGATAGCCCACCACTTGCGTGTCGAGCCCATCCAGCAACACCACCAGCGCGCACAAAATGATGACCTGCCACTGCACTCGGCTGAGCGGCCATTGGTCGAGCAGATCATCGGGGCTTGTCGTTGTCATAAAAAACCACAAAGAACACCGCAGCGAGCTTAACGGCTATTGTGGGGGGCAACAACTGGGATTCTCCTCCTTGACCACCCCGTCCGCTTACGGCGTCCACCCCTCCACAGGAGGGGAATTGTCCTGCCCAGGAACCTGCGTTCCGGGGCGCAAGCCGGCAACGTGCGCTATAGGAGGCTCTCCCGCAAGCGAGCGAGGGGAGAAATGTCCTGTGGCAAGCGCCAGGGCGGTTTTGATTCCAATGGTCAACAAAAAACCCGCACAAAGGCGGGTTTTTGTTTACTTCTTGACCGACTGATTTATTTCCAGCCAGTAGCCTGCTTCAAGCCATTGCCGATTTCGGCCAGGCTGCGCACGGTGGTGACACCGGCATCCTGCAACGCGGCGAACTTCTCGGCTGCGGTGCCTTTGCCGCCAGCGATGATGGCGCCAGCGTGGCCCATGCGCTTGCCGGCTGGCGCGGTGACGCCTGCGATATAGGAAACGACTGGCTTGGTGACGCTAGCCTTGATGAAGGCCGCGGCTTCTTCTTCGGCGCTGCCGCCGATTTCGCCGATCATCACGATGGCCTCAGTCTGTGCATCGTTCTGCAGCAGTTTGAGGATGTCGATGAAGTTCGAGCCGGGGATCGGATCGCCGCCGATGCCGACACAAGTGGATTGGCCGAAGCCGTAGTCGGTGGTTTGCTTGACGGCTTCATAGGTCAGCGTACCGGAACGCGACACGATACCGACTTTGCCGGGCTTGTGGATGTGGCCTGGCATGATGCCGATCTTGCATTCGCCCGGCGTGATCACACCAGGGCAGTTGGGGCCGATCAGGCGCACGCCGAGTTCGTCGCACTTTATTTTCACCTCCAGCATGTCCAGCGTGGGAATGCCTTCGGTGATGCACACGATCAGCTTGATGCCGGCGAACGCGGCTTCGAGGATCGAATCCTTGCAGAACGGCGCCGGCACGTAGATGACAGAAGCTTCGGCGCCAGTATCGGCCACGGCGTCGGCCACGGTGTTGAACACCGGCAGGCCCAGATGTTTTTGACCGCCTTTGCCCGGCGTTACGCCACCGACCATCTTGGTGCCGTAGGCAATCGCCTGTTCCGAATGAAAAGTGCCCTGCGAGCCGGTGAAACCCTGGCAAATGACCTTGGTGGTCTTGTTGATCAGAATGCTCATTGCGCACCTCCGGCGGCTTTTACTACCTGTTCCGCCGCGTCAGTGAGACTTTTGGCGGCGATGATGTTCAGACCGCTCTCGGCCAGCACCTTGGCGCCAAGCTCGGCATTGTTGCCTTCCAGGCGCACGACCACCGGCACCTTCACACCCACTTCGGCCACCGCGGCGATGATGCCTTCGGCGATCAGGTCGCAGCGCACGATGCCGCCGAAGATGTTGACCAGTACCGCTTTAACGGCGGAGTCGGAGAGGATGATCTTGAAGGCTTCGGTGACGCGCTCCTTGGTAGCGCCGCCGCCGACATCGAGGAAGTTGGCAGGCTGGCCGCCGTGCAGCTTTACGATGTCCATGGTGCCCATGGCGAGACCAGCGCCGTTGACCATGCAGCCGATGTTGCCCTCGAGCGCCACGTAGTTGAGTTCCCAGGCGGCGGCGTGCGCTTCTCTAGCGTCATCCTGCGAGGGATCGTGCATGGCGCGCAGTTTGCTCTGACGGAACAGCGCGTTGCTGTCGATGTTCAGCTTGGCATCGAGGCAGTGCAGATTACCGGCCTTGGTGATGACCAGCGGGTTGATCTCGAGCAGAGAGAGATCACATTCAACAAACAGCTTGGCCAGACCCAGGAAAATCTTGGTGAACTGTTTGATCTGCTCGGCGTTGAGGCCCAGCTTGAACGCCAGTTCGCGGCCCTGGAACGGCTGCGCGCCGACCAACGGGTCGATAGTGGCTTTGAGGATTTTTTCTGGCGTGTCGTGCGCGACTTTCTCGATTTCCACACCGCCTTCAGTAGAGGCCATGAACACGACGCGACGCGAGGAACGATCCACTACCGCGCCAAGGTACAGTTCCTTGGCGATGTCGGTGCAGGATTCCACCAGAATTTTGCTGACCGGCTGGCCGTTTTTGTCCGTCTGGTAGGTAACGAGATTCTTGCCGAGCCATTGCGCAGCGAAGGCTTTGATGTCGTCCTTGGTTTTGACCAGCTTCACGCCGCCAGCCTTGCCACGGCCACCGGCGTGTACCTGGGCTTTGACTACCCATTCGCTGCCACCGATCTTGTCCGCCGCGTCCACCGCTTCTTCTGGCGTGGCGCAAGCGAAGCCCTTGGAAACAGGCAAGCCATATTCGGCGAACAACTGTTTCCCTTGGTATTCATGCAAATTCATGAGAAAAACCCTTGTAGTTGAATCGAAATCGTTGAATCGAGATCGTTGCGTAAAAAATCAACGCTTCTTGCGATTGGCGATGTGGATGGCGTGGCCATTCACCGCCAGCGCGGCTTCATGCACCGCTTCGCTGAGCGCCGGATGAGCGAACACGGTCATGCCGATGTCTTCGGCGCTGGTGCTGAATTCCATGGCGAGCGCCACGGACTGCAAAAGATCCGCCGCCGAGGGCCCGATGATGTGGCAGCCCAATACGCGGTCGGTGCTGGCATCCGCCAGCATCTTCACCATGCCGTCAGCATCGTTGGCGGCGAGTGCGCGGCCACTGGCCACGAAGGGGAAGGTGCCGACTTTGTACTCGACGCCTTCGGCCTTGAGTTGTTCTTCGGTCTTGCCCACGGAGGCAATTTCCGGGTGGGTGTAGATCACGGCGGGAATCAGGTTGTAATTCATCGCGGCTTTGTGGCCGGCGATACGCTCGGCTACCATGACGCCCTCTTCCGAGGCTTTGTGCGCCAACATCGGACCGCGCACTACGTCACCAATGGCGTAAACACCCGGCACCGCGGTGGCGCAATAGTCGTCCACCTTGATGAAGCCACGCTGATCTTTTTCGATGCCGCAGTCGTCGCTCAGAAGGCCAACCGTGTAGGGCTTGCGGCCCACACAGACGATCAGCTTGTCGAACACTTCTTCCTTGTTGCCTTCTTTATCGGTGAACTGCACGGTGACTTTCGCCCCCTTGCCTTTTTTGACCGAACTGCCCGTAACCTTGGCGCCGAGACGAATGCTCAAGCCTTGTTTGGTCAAAATTTTCAACGCTTCCTTGGCGATCTGCTGATCGACAGCGGGCAGGAAAGCCTCAGAGGCTTCCAGCACCACAACTTCAGCGCCGAGGCGGCTCCAGACGGAACCGAGTTCGAGGCCAATCACGCCCGCGCCGATCACGCCCAGGCGTTTGGGCACTTCCTGGAATTCCAGCGCGCCGGTGGAATCGACGATGATGCCATCGCTGAGCGGCGTGGGGGGAATTTCGATCGGCACGGAGCCGGCGGCGATGATGACATTGGTGGCGGAGATGACCTGTTTGCTGCCATCGGCGGCGGTGACTTCAACCTTGCGGTCCTTCAATAGTTTGCCGGTACCGCTGATGCCGGTGACTTTATTGGCCTGAAACAGGCCAGCGATGCCGCTGGTCAGTTGCTTCACCACTTTCGCCTTGCGCGCAATCATGGCGGGAACGTCGATGCTGATCTTTTCGGCCTTGATGCCGTGCACCTCGAAGCCGTGGCTGGCTTCGTGATATTTGTGCGAGCTGTCAAGCAAAGCCTTGGAGGGAATGCAGCCCACGTTGAGGCAGGTGCCGCCGTAGAGCGGTTTGTTACTTTCATCCAGCCACTTTTCCACGCAGGCGGTTTTGAGGCCAAGCTGCGCCGCGCGGATGGCGGCCACGTAACCACCAGGGCCGGCGCCGATCACCACTACGTCATAATCTGCTGACATGTTTCTGTTCCTTTGGTTGGGGCGCCCCGCTACAGGAGCGCCATTGCGCTTGTCTGCCGTTGAATCACTGACCGGGGAATTAGCAACCGATCGGTTAAACTTCGAGGAAGATACGGGCCGGGTCTTCCAACAGTTCCTTGATGACGACGAGGAACTGTACCGCTTCTTTGCCGTCGATCATGCGATGGTCGTAGGACAGCGCAAGATACATCATCGGCAGAATCTTGACCTCGCCGTTCACCGCCATCGGACGTTCCTGAATCTTGTGCATCCCCAAAATCGCCGTTTGCGGCGGATTGAGGATCGGCGTGGACAGCAGCGAGCCGAACACGCCGCCATTGGAAATGGTGAAGGTGCCGCCAGTCATCTCTTCGATGCTCAGCTTGCCATCGCGCGCCTTGATGCCGTAATCGCTGATGGACTTTTCAATCCCGGCAAAGCTCAGTGTGTCGGCATCGCGCAATACTGGTACCACCAGGCCGCGCGGCGAGGAAACTGCCACGCCGATGTCTTGATAACCGTGATAGATGATGTCGTTGCCGTCGATCGAGGCGTTGACTGCCGGGAAGCGTTTGAGGGCTTCCACCGCCGCGCGCACAAAGAAAGACATGAAGCCCAGACGCACACCGCTGTGCTTCTTCTCGAATAAATCCTTGTAGCGCGAGCGCAGCGCCATCACTTCCGCCATGTTCACTTCGTTGAAGGTGGTGAGCATGGCGGTGCTTTGCGTGGCTTGCAGCAGGCGTTCGGCCACCTTGGCGCGCAGCCGGGTCATCGGCACGCGCTGTTCCGCACGCTCGCCCGCAGCTGGCGCTACAACTGGCAGCGCCGCAGCGGCAGGCGTGATTTCAGCGACAGCGGGCTTGGCGCCGCCGATGAAGTTGATCACGTCTTCCTTGGTGATGCGGCCATCCTTGCCGGTGCTGGGCACCGAGTTGGGATCGAGTTTGTTTTCTTCGATCAGCTTGCGCGCGGCCGGGCTCATCAGCACTTCGATGTTGCTGTGGTCGGGCTCCTGGGCAGTGGCTTCAGCCTTGGCGGTGGTGGGCGCGGCGGCAGCCGCCACGGCACCCGCCTCGATCAAGGCCAGCAGTTCATTGCTGGTGACGGTGGCGCCTTGCGGCTTGAGGATGCGCTTGAGCACGCCCTCGGCGGGCGCTACCACTTCGAGCAGCACCTTGTCGGTTTCGATATCGACGATCAGTTCGTCGCGGGCAACTTGCTGCCCCTCCTTTTTGTACCAGGTGGCGATGATGCCATCGGGCACTGATTCGGGCAGCGTGGGAGCTTTGATCTCAATGGCCATGTTGTTTCCCTTGGTTTATAACGCAATTGGTTCAGAACGAAACGTTCAACAAGTTGATGGGGGGTTAGCGGGCAGCGCCCAGGCCAAAAGCATCTTTGACCAATTGTTCCTGTTCCTTCAGATGCAGCGCCATGTAACCGGCCGCTGGCGAGGCGGAGGCATCGCGGCCCGCGTAGCTCAAGGTCAAGACCGGATTGTGACGCGCAATCACGTTGCGCATGTGGTGCTGGCTGGAATACCAGGCGCCCTGGTTTTGCGGCTCTTCCTGGCACCACACCACGGTTTTGAGGTTGACATACGGCGCGATGACCTTGCCCAGCAACTCTTCCGGGAACGGATAAAGCTGTTCGAGACGCACGATGGCGGCGTTGCCGAGATTCAGTTCGCGGCGTTTGGCGCGCAGTTCGTAATAAACCTTGCCGCTGCACAGGATCAAACGTTCCACATTCTTGGCTTGCAGTTGATCGGTTTCGGCCAGCACTTCCTGGAAACTGCCGTTCGCCAGTTCTTCCAGCGAACTGACCGCTTCCTTGTGGCGCAAAAGGCTCTTGGGCGTCATCACCACCAGCGGCTTGCGCAAGGGACGGATCATTTGCCGGCGCAGCATATGGAACACCTGCGCGGGCGTGGTGGGCACGCACACCTGCATGTTCTGCTGCGCGCAAAGCTGCATGAAGCGTTCCAGGCGTGCGGAGGAGTGTTCCGGGCCCTGCCCTTCATAGCCATGCGGCAGCAACATCACGAGACCGCACAGGCGTTCCCACTTGTATTCACCGCTGGAGATGAATTGGTCAAAAACTACCTGGGCGCCGTTGGCGAAATCGCCGAACTGCGCTTCCCAGATCACCAGCGCGTCGGGGCGCGTGGTGGCGTAGCCGTATTCAAACGCGAGTACCGCTTCCTCGGACAGCACCGAATCATAGATCACGAACTTGCGCTGCGATTCACTGATGAAGCGCAGCGGCACGTAGGTTTTGCCGGTGTTCTGATCATGCAATACCGCATGACGATGTGAAAAAGTGCCGCGGCCCACGTCTTGGCCGGTGATGCGCACTTTGTAATTGGTATCGAGCAGGCTGCCATAGGCCATCAGTTCGGCGCAGCCCCAATCCACCAGTTGTTCGCCGCGCGCCATCTTGGTACGGTCTTCCAGCACCTTGGCCACCTGGCGATTGACGCTGAAGCCCTCCGGCAGTTGCACCAGTTTTTCGCCCAAGGCCTTGAGGCGTTCGAGACGGATCGTGGTGTCGCAGGGCATGTTCATGTCGTGGCCAAGATAAGGACGCCAATCAACATACAGCGCGGTATTGGGCACCGTAACCAGGCTCTTGACCACGTGCGTGCCTTCATCCAGCGCCTTGCGGTAGCTGGTGTTGAACGCATCGGCTTCGTTCTGGGTCAACAGCGCTTCGGCAACCAGTTTTTCCGCGTACAGCGTGCGGGTGGTGGGCAGCGCGCGGATGATCTTGTACATCAGCGGCTGCGTGGAGGCCGGTTCGTCGGTTTCATTGTGGCCGCGGCGGCGGTAGCAGATCAGATCCACAACCACGTCTTTGCGGAAAATATTGCGAAAATCGAGCGCGAGGCGCGTGACAAACAACACCGCTTCGGGGTCGTCGGCATTCACGTGGAAAATCGGCGTCTGCACCATTTTGGCCACATCGGTACAGTATTCGGTGGAACGCGCGTCGTCCTGGCGGCTGGTGGTGAAACCCACCTGGTTGTTGACGACGATGTGCACGGTGCCGCCGGTGCCATAGGCGCGGGTCTGTGACAACTGGAAGGTTTCCATCACCACACCCTGACCCGCGAACGAGGCATCGCCGTGGATGCTGACAGCCAGCACAGTTTCACCCATGGGATCCTTGCGGCGATCCTGGCGCGCGCGCACCGAGCCAATGGCCACCGGCGAGACGATTTCCAGATGCGAGGGGTTGAAGGCCATGCTGCAATGCACTTCGCCGCCCGGCGTCATGATGTTGGAGGAGAAGCCCTGGTGGTATTTGACATCGCCCGAGTTGTTGTAGCGCGCACGGCCTTCAAATTCATCGAACAACACCGAGGGAGTTTTGCCGAGCGTGTTGACCAATACGTTGAGACGGCCACGGTGCGCCATGCCGATCACGATTTCCTTGGCACCGTGCTCGCCAGCGCGCTGGATGATGTCGTCGAGGGCGTGAATCAAACTCTCGCCGCCTTCGAGGCCAAAGCGCTTGGTGCCGGGGTATTTCGAGTCGAGATGCTTTTCCAGACCTTCCGCCGCGCTCAAGCGTTCCAGAATATGCAGACGGGTTTCATTGGAAAAACTCGGCTTGCCGCCGATGCCTTCGATGCGTTTCTGAATCCACTGTTTTTCTTCCAGGTTCACGATGTGCATGTACTCGTAACCGATGGCACTACAGTAGATGTCTTCGAGCAGCGACACCAGTTCAGACAACGGCAGCGCTTTTTGCGGCAGCGCGGCGGGTTCGGTGGAGAAGATCGTGCTGTTATCGGCAGGCGACAGTTGATGAAAATCGAGCGCCAGATCGGGCACCTGCTCGCGGTGCATCAAGCCCAGCGGGTCAAGCTGAGCGTGCTGGTGGCCGCGAATGCGATAGGAGCTGATCAATTGCACCACGCGCATTTGTTTCTTTTCATGTTCCAGGCTGCCGGCCTGACGCGGATCGGTCACGGCCACGCCGCCGCCACCGCGCTTGGGCAGGCCACGGAAGTGTTCGATGATGGTGGCGTGCGACACATCGCCCGCGCCGCCCGGCAGCGCCTTGAAGTATTGCTGCCACTCTTGCGATACCGAGGCAGGATCGTTCATCCAGCTTTCAAACAAGCCTTCCACATAATCCAGGTTGCCACCGCTGAGATGGCTGGTCTTCAGCATCAACTGCCGTATGTTCTCTCGTGTGTTCTCTTGCATCTTCGGATTCCCTCGCACCGGGCAGCGTTTACGCAGCCTGGTTCCTCTTGAAAAATCGGCTGAGCCCTGTGCTCAAACCCCTCGTTCCAATAACATGTTGCGGATATGGCCAATGGCGCGCGTCGGGTTCAGCCCCTTGGGGCAAACCGCGACGCAATTCATGATGCCGCGGCAGCGGAAGACGCTGAACGGATCTTCCAGTTCGGACAAACGCTGCTGGGTATGCGTATCGCGGCTATCGGCCAGAAAACGGTAGGCTTGCAGCAAGCCGGCCGGGCCGACGAATTTATCAGGATTCCACCAGAACGACGGACAACTGGTGGAGCAGCAGGCGCACAGAATACACTCCCACAGCCCTTCCAGCTTGGCGCGATCTTCTGGGGATTGCAGGCGCTCGATGGTAGGCGGCGGCTCGTCGTTTTGCAGATACGGCTTGATGCGTTCGTACTGTTTATAGAACGCGCTCATGTCCACCACGAGATCACGGATCACCGGCAGACCCGGCAAGGGGCGCAGCACCAGCTTGCCGTTCTTGACGGCGCTCGATACCGGCGTGATGCAGGCGAGGCCGTTCATGCCGCTGATGTTCATGCCGTCGGAGCCGCACACGCCTTCGCGGCAGGAGCGGCGATAGGCCAGCGTGACATCCTGATCCTTCACCAGTTGCAGGACATCGAGCACCATCAAGTCTTTGCCTGGCGGCAATTCGATTTGATAGTCCTGCATTCGCGGCGCGGTATCGGTCTCGGGGTTGTAGCGATAGATACTGACTAACACAGCAGTGCCCTTTCTGAAAATTGATACTGGAGATTAATAAGTTCTGACCTTGGGTTCAAAAACCGGCACGGTCTTGGGCGTGAAATTCACCGCGCGCTTGCTCAAACGCTTTTCGCCGGGGTGATACAACGAATGACACAGCCAGTTGACGTCATCGCGTTCCGTAAAATCTTCCCGTGCATGGGCGCCGCGGCTTTCGGTGCGCGCTTCGGCGGCAATCGCCGTGGCTTCGGCCACTTCAAACAGATTTTCCAGTTCCAGCGCTTCGATACGCGCGGTGTTGAAGGCTTGGCTCTTGTCGGGCAGATACGCATTCTTCACGCGCGGCCGCAGCGCCGCCAGTTTTTGAATGCCTTCGCGCATGTAATCGCCACGGCGGAACACGCCGAAATGGTTCTGCATGATGGTTTGCAGTTCCTTGCGCAGCGCTGCCACCGATTCGCCGGACGTGCTGGCATTGAGACGGTTCAGGCGCGCCATGGCGGCGTCGATGTCGGATTCGCTCACCGCGTGCTGCTCGATGCCCGAGCGCAGCAGCTTTTCAATATGCAGGCCCGCGGCGCGGCCAAACACGATCAGGTCGATCAAGGAGTTGCCGCCGAGACGATTGGCACCGTGCACAGACACACAGGCCGCCTCGCCCACCGCGAACAAGCCGTCGATCAGCGCGTCGTTGCCGCCTGGGTCTTGTGTCAAGGCTTGGCCGTTCACGTTGGTGGGAATGCCGCCCATCATGTAGTGGCAGGTGGGCACTACCGGAATCGGCTCCCGGGCCGGATCGACATGCGCAAACGTGCGCGACAGTTCCATGATGCCCGGCAGTTTTTCTTTCAATGCCTTTTCGCCCAGGTGATCGAGCTTGAGCAGTACGTGGTCGCCGTCAGGGCCGCAGCCGCGGCCCGCGATGATTTCGAGGATCATTGAGCGCGCTACTACGTCGCGGCCGGCCAGATCCTTGGCGTTCGGCGCATAGCGCTCCATGAAGCGCTCGCCGTTCTTGTTCAAGAGATAACCGCCTTCGCCGCGGCAGCCTTCGGTGACTAACACTCCCGCACCCGCGATGCCGGTGGGATGGAACTGCCACATTTCCATGTCCTGCACCGGAAAGCCAGCGCGCAGCGTCATGCCGATGCCGTCGCCGGTATTGATCAGCGCATTGGTGGTGGACGCGAAGATGCGGCCCGCGCCGCCGGTGGCGAACACAGTGGCCTTGGATTTGATGAACACCACTTCGCCGGTTTCAATGCAGATGGCGGTGACGCCAGCCACGGCGCCGCTCTGCGTGCGCACCAGGTCCACGGCGTACCATTCATTAAAAAATACCGTGTTGTTCTTCAAATTGGCCTGATACAGCGTGTGCAACAGCGCATGGCCAGTACGGTCGGCCGCGGCGCAGGTACGCGCGGCCTGGCCGTCTTTGCCGTAATTCTTCGACTGGCCGCCGAAAGGCCGCTGATAGATGCGGCCTTCTTCGGTACGTGAAAACGGCATTCCCATGTGCTCCAGCTCGAACACCGCCTGCGGGCCTTCGCTGCACATGTATTCGATGGCGTCCTGATCGCCGATGTAATCCGAGCCTTTTACGGTGTCGTACATGTGCCAGCGCCAATCGTCGTTGGGATCGACGCTGGCGATGGCGCAAGTGATGCCGCCCTGGGCGGACACGGTGTGGGAACGGGTCGGGAATACCTTGGAGATCACCGCCGTGTTGTAGCCGGATTGCGACAACTGCAACGCGGCGCGCAGGCCGGAGCCGCCGCCGCCCACGATGACGCCATCGAAGGAAAGCACTCTGAGTTTGGCCACGGTCAAATACTCCACAGAATTTGTACCGCCCATACCAGATAGGTGAGCAGCACCGCGAAAACGATCAACAAAAATCCAAGCCGCGCCAGCGTGGCGAACGCGCCCAGCGCCAGCTTGGTGAGGTAGTCGGTGGCGACAGTCCAAAGACCGATCCAGGCATGAGCGCACAAGGACAAGAGCGCAGCGAGCGTGAACACCCGCATCCAGGTCTGTGCGAAGAGATCACGCCATTGGCCGTACTGCAAATCGCCATGCGTAGCGATGAACAACCCGACAAACACAAACCACGCCAACAGCACCACGGCGCTGACGCGCTGCACGAGCCAGTCGTACAGGCCATTGCGCCCCAAACTGGTGATATTCGTTACCATACCCACACCCCCATCACCACGATCAATACCACGCTGACAACCACCACCAGCTTCGCGCCCACCGGGCCAGCCTCGCGGGATTCACCGATACCGAGATCGAGCAGCAAATGCTTGACGCCAGCCACCATGTGATAGGCCAGCGCAGACAGCACTCCCCACACCAGCAGCTTGACCAGCGGACTGCCCACCAGATTCGCCGCCTGCGCGAAGCCCGCGGCGCTGGACAGCGACAAGCCCAAGAGCCACAGCAATACGGCGCTGCCCGCAAACAGCAGCAGGCCCGAAATACGATGGGTAATGGAAACGATGGCGGCAAGCGGCAACCGGACGGTACGCAGATCCAGGTTGACGGGGCGTTTGTGGTTCACGGCGGAGCTTCCTCCTTTCACAACGGTTAATGCCTGACACTAAAGCCTGACACAAAGCCCGGCGCTGGCATCGTGCGCGGCGCCGAGGGGCTTAATCAAGTTCTTAATCAATTTCTTACTAATTGATAATCAATTCTTATCAATGCTTTTTACGCTGATGCAAAGCCCGCGCATTATGCCCGACTCAAGCCCGTTTTATAAGGTTTTTGTAGCATCAACCGCGTAAAAAGTTTAGTTTTCTACCAGACCGCGCGGTACGCCAAAGCCGCCAATACGTTTGCCAACTCCTTGTCTTCATTCGATTTTTTTCCACGCTGGGGACTGTCCAGCAAAGCCCCGCCCTACCCTGTTGCTGGTTTGACAATGGATGGCCTTCAAGGATAGTGTTGCCGCTCTTTTTCAATCCGCTAGCAGCATCCCCGCTGCTGCGCGCTAGAACATTGCAAATCTCGGGCATTACAAATCTTTTGAAGGAGTATCTATGACTGAGAAAAAAGCTCAGTTGCGTGTCGATGGTATTGCCGAACCTCTCGACCTGCCGGTCTATGCAGGGTCCACCGGCCCCGATGTCGTCGATGTGCGCGGCTTGACCGCCAAA
The DNA here is from genome assembly GCA_031260485.1 of Pseudomonadales bacterium. GTDB lineage: Bacteria > Pseudomonadota > Gammaproteobacteria > Pseudomonadales > Pseudohongiellaceae > CAILUG01. Next base: position 16,063 of record JAIRJU010000093.1, read on the forward strand.
GGCATTTTCACTTTTGACCCAGGCTTCATGTCCACCGCCTCGTGCGAATCCAAGATCACCTACATCGACGGCGACGCTGGCGTGCTGCTCTACCGCGGCTATCCCATCGAACAACTGGCCGAAAAATCCGACTACCTCGAATGCTGCTACCTCCTGCTCAATGGCGAGCTTCCCACGCCGCAGCAAAAAGCGGAATTCGTCAATGCCATTCGCTACCACACCATGGTGCATGAGCAGATCCATCACTTCTTCAACGGTTTTCCCCGCAACGCGCATCCGATGGCGATCATGGTGGGCGTGGTCGGCGCGCTGTCCGCCTTCTATCATGATTCACTGAACATCGACAACGAAGAGCACCGTAAAGTCGCCGCGCTGCGCCTGATTGCGAAAATGCCGACGCTCGCCGCGATGTGCTACAAGTACAGCATCGGCCAACCCTTCATGTACCCGCGCAACGATCTCGATTTCAGCGCCAACTTCCTCTACATGATGTTCGGCACGCCTTGCGAAACCTATCAGCCGAGCCCAGTGCTGACCGACGCGATGGACAAGATTTTCCTGTTGCACGCCGACCACGAGCAGAACGCCTCCACCTCCACCGTGCGCCTGGCCGGCTCCACCGGCGCCAATCCTTACGCCTGTATTTCTTCCGGCATCACGGCGCTGTGGGGCCCGGCGCATGGCGGCGCCAACGAAGCCGTGCTGAAGATGCTCAACGAGATCGGCGACGAATCGAACATCGACAAATTCATCAAGAAGGCCAAAGACAAAGACGATCCGTTCCGCCTGATGGGCTTCGGCCATCGCGTGTACAAGAATTTCGATCCACGCGCCAAGGTCATGCGCGAAACCTGCCAGAACGTCTTGGCGGAGTTGGGCAAAGAGAATGATCCACTGCTCAAGATCGCCATCAAGCTGGAAAAAATCGCGCTGGAAGACAACTACTTCATCGAACGCAATCTTTACCCCAACGTGGACTTCTACTCCGGCATCATCCTCAAGGCCATCGGCATTCCGGTGAATCTCTTCACGGTGATCTTCGCCACCGGCCGCACGCCTGGCTGGGTAGCCCATTGGCACGAGATGATCAGCAACCCCTTCAAGATTGGCCGTCCGCGCCAGCTTTATACCGGCGCGACGCAGCGCGACTATCCTGGTTGATCGCTAATAAGCCACAAGCCACGACAAAGCCTCTCAAGACAAAGCCGTTCAAAGAGGCCCCGGACCACCGACAACCCCCAGCTTTTTCTGGGGGTTGTTTTTTGGGAGGTTGTTTTTTTGAGGATTGTTTTTCTGGAGGTTGTTTTTCTGGAGATTGTTGTTTCAGGCGCAGGCGCATGTTCAGGCTTGCGCGCTGGCAAGGTGGATCACTGGCTAACACATGAAAAATACTGCGGGTCAATTCTGATATTGGCGTTATAGTACGGCGGTTCGCTGTTAGAGTTTTCAGCGAATGCTGTTGCTCAACAATCATCCCAATAACGCACGCAGAAGGAGAAAACCATGCGATTCCATTGCAAAGCACTGGTCGCCGCAGTTGCCCTGGCAGGAGCCGCTTCGGCTCAGGCCCAGATCTACACAGTCTCGCTGTCGGGGAACAGTGAGATACCCGCAATCACCACCAACGGTTCCGGCACCGCCATCGTCACGCTGAACAGCACTACGCACGAAATGCGCGTGAAAGCCGAGTTCAGCAATCTTACCGGCACCACCACGGCCTCCCACATTCACTGCTGCGCTGTGCAGCCTGCCAACGCCGGCGTAGCCACTACCACACCGACCTTTGCTGGCTTTCCGCTCGGGGTCACCGCAGGCCGCTTCGATGCCACTTACGACATGCGCCAGGCAAGCTCCTGGAACGCCGCTTTCATCACCGCCAACGGCAACACACCGGCCAGCGCCGAAACCGCCTTGCTCGCTGGCGTAACCGCCGGCAGTGCTTACCTGAACATCCACAGTACCTTTGCGACGGGTGGTGAAATTCGCGGCACCTTGACGCTGTTCAAGTTCACCACCGGCGCAGCACCTACAGTGGCGAGTGTGGCGGGGGCGCTGGATTCACTCGGCGCCGGTACCGGCGTCGTCAACGAGCGCTTGGTGACGATGGCCATGCTTGAACCGGCAACACGGACGCAAGCGATGACGGCTTTACAGCCGCTATCGGGCGCAAGTTTGTCCGCATTGACCGCCAATACGCTGTTCTTAGACTACGACCAGATCGGCAACCGTCTCGGCGGCTTGCGCCCCAACGATGCGGCCAGTGGTTTGTGGCTGCGCTATGCGAAGCATGGCGGCAAGCAGGAGTTGAGCACACGTAACGCCAAGACCGACACCGATGGCTGGGATGTGACAGCCGGTTACGACTTCCGCATCGGCGGTGACACCTTGCTGGGTCTCGCGCTTGGCTATGCCCAGGATGATCTTACCTATGCCCGGGGAATGGCAGGCAGCAGCGGCAACATCGACGGCTGGCGCGCCACCGCCTATGCCGAACAAACGCTCGGCAACGTTTTCCTGGATGGCATGATCAGTCTTGCCCGCCATAACTCCGACGCCATACGCAATACCGGCATGGGCAGTTTGGCCAACAGCCAGACCAATGGCGACCAATGGGGTGCTCGCCTGGCGGCAGGCTGGAATACGGACCTGGGTTCCAATTTATCGCTGACGCCTCAGGTAAGACTCGATTGGTCCAAGCTCGACCTTGACGCCTACAACGAAAGCGGTGGCGGCGGCTTGGCGCTGAACGTGGCGTCACAGAGCCTCGATCGTCTGCGCGCCTCTGTCGGCGGCCAGTTGGATTGGGCCTGGTCGGCCACCATCAAACCTTATGTGCGTGCGTTCTGGGGCTACGAATTCAAGGATGGCGAAGTGACCACCAGCGCCACCTTTGCCACCGGCGGCAGCCCCTTCACGGTAACGGACCAAGGCCCCGGCAGCTCCGCTTACACCCTCGGGCTGGGGATCAACGTACTACAGACGAACACCTTCAGCGCCGCGGTCAGTTTTGACCATAGCAACAACGATGATTACAAACACAACATGCTGCAAGTCAAGGCGTATTGGCGCTTCTGAACTGTAGAGGTAAAGCCGGCGCAGCACAGCCGGTCAATTACCCATGCGGTTACAAGCGCCTTGGGATATTCAACGCCACGCAGCTGGTAGCCCGAGTGCGCATTCGGGGGCGTCGAGCGCCATGGATGGCGCGAGCCGAGCCCTACAGCAACTGTCTTATTCAACTAGTGTCCTGAGTTAGAAATTCGCAGACAAAATCGTTCAATGCTGGCCAAGATTGCATCCGCGCTCTTGGTCCAGTTGAACGGCTTGGGGTTGGCGTTGTTGATTTCCAGATATTGCCGGATGGCCCGTTCAAGTTCCTGAGTGGAGCGATGCGTGCCTCGGCGGATTTGCTTTTCGGTGAGCGTGGCAAACCAGCGTTCGACCTGGTTGAG
>JAIRJU010000024.1 GCA_031260485.1 Pseudomonadales bacterium
TGATGGCGCTTGAATTCTGCCGAATACTGTAAAGCGCTCCACTGTTGAATGCCATACTTGCCGTGAACTCGACGCCTCCACTGGTGGCCGCCGCCCCAGAATTGACTTTCGAAAGCAGCGCGAGGGCGCTAGCCGCAGACGATCCCTTTGATGCAGTGGCTCCCGACTCCACGCTACCCCAGCCAAAATTAACTCGTACCACTCCATTTTCATCCGTCGTTACCATAGGCGGCGGCTCATTCCGATGCCCGATAACGATGATTTCCTCTATACCCGAGGGCGGCTCCTTGGCGTCCGTCTGCGCAAGCGCACTATCCTCTTCTTCCTCAGCAACAGGATCAGCGGCAGACGCTAGCGCATCCTCAACGATGGCGACAGTCTTTAGCGCGTGAGCCGAATTCGTTCCGCCTCCGCCTGCGCTATCCCCACTAAGGTCGATCGTAGATGAGCCAGACTCAAGCGTGATGTTGATAGGAGGACCAGATTTGATAGGCGGCGTAGGCTTAACCTGATGCCCGGTAACGGTGACTTCTTCTATACCTGCGGGCGGTTTCTTGGTGCTCGCCTGTGCGGGCACGCTCTTCTCTTCCTCCTCGGCAGAATCAACAGGCTCTTCCTCGATGGCAGCGACAAGCTCCGGTTCTTGCGCTGAACTCGTTCCACCCGCGCCGCCGTTATCCCAACCGGAATCAGCCGTTGATGAGCCAAGCTCAAACATCACATGGACATTGACTGAAGGATCAGCGGACGCAGGCGCAGGCCGATGCCCAATAACGGTGATTTCCTCTATGCCTGTGGGCGCATCCTCGGCACTGTCCGGCTCCTCCGCAGGAGTAGCGGCAGACGCCGGCCCCTCCTCGACGATGGCGGCCAGCCCCGTTCCAAGCGCGCCGCTGTTATCCCATCCAGAACCAACCATGGACGATCCAGGCTCAAACATCATACTGACATTGACAGGAGGATCAGCAGACGCGGGCTCAAGACGATGCCCGGTAACGATGATCTCCTCGATACCGGAAGGCGCTGTTCCAATGTTTGCGACCATACGGTCGTAATCAGCAAGCTCTGAAGGGTCGCTACTGCCTCTGCCAAACCATTCTTTCAGCCAGTCCCACATACCATGTTCCTTCTGATAAAAGCTAAGGATTTGTCATACGCTGCAACTTGCTAGCCATACTTGATCTGCAAGCTACCTGTTTGACAAGTATCTTTCCTGAAAGTTCACTGGCTTGAGGCGATTTTACGGATAAATGACGGTATTCGCCTGTGCCTCGGCCCCTATCAGGGCCGAGGGAGAAGGGATGAAGGAAGAGGAAAAAAGCTCAGTTTGCTTTGAGCGAGAGAATCTGCCGCACCATGTTCTTGGCGGTGTTCCGATCGAGGGCAGCGTGAGCGGTCATGGGGACATCGCCCCAGTTGCCGTCGCCGCCTTGAATGATCTTGTTGGTGAGCAGGTCGAGATTGGTGTCGTTCAATTCATAGCGAGCGGCGATGGCGCGATAGGCGGGGCCGAGTAGCGTTTGCTCAGTGCGGTGACATGCCTGGCAGTCGCTTCCTTCAAATACCAGCGTTTCTGACGTCAGATCTTCTGCCAGCGTGGCGCTTTGGCTCGCATAAGCGAGCGCTTCTGCGGCGGTGCCGGGTTCGAGGCGCAGGAATGCGCCATCTGCTTCGTCGGTCAAAAGATACAGCAGCTCGTCAGGGCCTTGCACAACATAGCGAATGCGCTGGTGCAGTTGATTGAGCAGTTGTTCGCGGCGCAGCTCGCCATCGTCATTGAGAACGATACGTTCCAGATGGCCGGTGCCGGGTATGCGGCCCGTTATCATGGAGGTGACGAACAGATTGTCTTTCCAGTGGGGGAAGGCGGCGCCGGTGTAGAAGCGCAAGCTGGATACGGTGATCGAGGGCACCCAATAAATGAACGGCAATTCGGTGTCGTCGAGCTGTGGCCTGGGGGTAAAACGCTTGCCGTCATAATCGCGGCCAAAGGTGGCGATGGGCCAACCGTAATTGAGCCCCGCTTCGAGAATGTTCACTTCGTCACCGCCTTGCGGCCCGTTTTCCACTTCCCACACCTTGCCGGTATGCGGATGCGTGGTGAAATCCATCACCGAACGGATGCCCCAGACATAAATTTGTGACCTGGCGCCTTCCACGCCGACGAAGGGATTATCCGCGGGCACTGAGCCGTCATCGTTCAGGCGCAAAATTTTGCCGATGTCGGAATCCAGCGCCTGCGGCGCTTGTTCGTCGATGCGGTGCGAAACGCCGAACAGCAGCGTGCCGTCAGCCAGAAAATGCAGGCGTGAGGAAGCGCCGCCGATGTTGCCGCTCCAGGCATCCGCTTCGTAAACGTCTTCGAGATTGCTAAGGCGCCCATTTTCAAAACGGCCGCGCGCTAGTACCGTGGTCACCCAATAGTGGTTGCTGCCGTCTGGGTGAGGCGCGGTTTTGATGTAGGTGAAATAAAGCAGATGGTTCTGTGCGAAGTTCGGGTGCAGTTTGATATCGAACAGTTGTTCCAGTGAAAACGCCCGCTTCAGATCAGCGACTGGCTCCTCTTGCAGTTTGCCGTTGCGCAAGAGGCGCACGCGGCCCACATTGCGCTCGGTGAGCAGTATGTCGCCCAGCGGGTTGGCGGTGGTGGCGGTGCCGGGCAGAAACACCAGCCCGAAGGGGTGGTCCAAGCCTCTGGCGACTACGCTGACTTTCAAAAAATCCTGCTCGAAGGTGGGGAACACCCAGGGGCCGGGGCCCAACACGGGGCTGGCCACTTGCGCGGATGATGATGACGACGCGCAAGCCATGCAGAGCAGGGCCAGTGCGCAAGGGTGACGCAGTGAGTGACGCAGCGAACGTAACATGGCAGTGTTCCTCAGTTACGGCCGCCGCCGGTTTCCAGCACCCGGCCGTCGGGAAATTCAAGTTGCGTGGAGCTGGCACGCTTGGCGCCATCTTTGGCACCAAAGCCTTGCACCACCACCTTGGTGCCTGTGGGCAAGGAATTGCGATTCCAGCCCAGACGAATCAGCACATTGGGCGAGCCGCCTTCCACCATCCATTCCTCGTGTTCACCTTGGCTGTTGACCACATCCATGACGAGCCAGGAATGCGGGTTCTGCCAGCGCATTTCCTTGATCGTTCCTTCCAATACGAGTGGCCGATTGGCATCGAATTCAGCAAAAAAGGAATGGTGTGCCAGGGCAGGTAGCGAGACAACCAGCAGTAACCCTGCAATCTGGCGTTTGGCACTAAAAAGGATGGTGTTGCGCGGCATGAAAAGGCTCCTGTTAGGGTGGCTGAAAAGAACGGGGCACAAAGCGCTATCTTGAGCTTTCATTGGCGCAAACCGAGTAGATCCTGGTACAGCAATTTTTCGGCAAAAGGCACGCATTTGTGCTCCAGCAGTTGCGCATGTGGTTCCACATGCCGGTAAAGCGGCATGGCGATGATCCAGGGTTCTGTGTAGGTTTGCGGGTCTTCGAGCGTGGCTTCGTACCAAAGATGGTCGGCATCCAGCAGTTGAAAACGTTCGGTCACCACCAATTGATTGCTGGCGTGATTACCCGCGCGGTCCAACCAGGCTTCGCCATTCTGGTTGACAGTTTTGATTACCAATACCTTGCCTTCCCAAGTACCGCTGGAGCGCCCCATCCAAGCATCGATGGGAAGTTCCTGATAATCATCCATGTGGATCACCCGATTAGTGGCGGCGAAGGGATACACCATCAGCAGATCGTCATCTATGCTTTGAAAAATTTGGAATGGTAGGTCGTGATAAGTGACACGCGGCACGCCGAGCATGTAGCACTTGGCTTCGTTATCGGCAGCGGGCCAGTGGTTGCGATTCTCGTCACGCTGTTGCAAGGCGGCGGGGTGATAAGGAATGGTGCCGCCTTGCACCATGCTGGCGCCAGCAGGAATGGCGGCGATGGCGCCAAGCGGCCAGAACGCATCGAGGCTGGTGGCCGAATGCGCTTCGAGATTCCAATTGGCGCTATTCATGGCTTGCCATACGCCATTGAAATTCGGATGCCCTCCGAGCGTGGCTTCTCCACTCAGTGCGGAGGTTTGACAGGCGTTCAAGAATAAGGCGGCGAGCACGAGCAGAGGAGGGCGCATGATTTTTTCCGGGTGTCGTTCTTGTTTGATACGACAAGGAGGCGCGCGAGTTTCCCCTATCGTCTTATCCACTATCACTTTGCACAGGTATGTGGTGCATGAATAAAAATGCCAGCACCAATAGTTGAATCGCGGGGGCTGTTTTGTCGTGGTGAGCGTCGTGGTGAGAACCGCGAGTGCGGTGGGCACATCGAGACGACGACAATGATGAGGAGAAATCTGCGATGAAACGCCTATCTGCTGTTGTTGGCATGGCTGTTGGTATGACTGTTGATATGGTTGTTGGTGCGGGGCTATGGCTAGTGTTGCTGTTGTTTTACACGGGTGCACACGCCGCGGCAGATTACACGCCCCCGCTCACGCCGTGGGGCGAACCGGATTTACGCGGCACGTGGCCGCTCAGTCATCTCATTGGCGTGCCGGTGGTGCGTCCGCCACAATTTGGCGAGCGTTTTTTGCTGACAGAGGCGGAATTGCGGGAACGGGAGGCGAGTGTTGCCTCGCGGGATGCGCGCTTTCAGTCAGGCGCGATTCCGCAGGCGGATGCGGCGGGCGTGGTCTTGGCGCAGACCTCCCTTATCTACGACCCGCCCGATGGCCAGTTTCCGGCCTTGACCGAATACGGCAGGCAAATGCAGGACTGGATGAAAGGCAGCTATCACCCCACGCAAACCGTGTTCGACGACATCAATGATTTCAGTGCCTGGGATCGCTGCATCACGCGCGGAATGCCGGTGTCGATGTTGGCGCGCAATTACAATAACGGCGTGCGTATTTTTCAGACGCCGGGCTATGTCGTGATCATGCTGGAAATGGCGCATGAAACGCGGGTGATACCGACCACAAACGTGCCGAGGCTCGATCCCGCCATCAAGCAATGGCTGGGAGAATCCCGTGGCCATTGGGAGGGCGCTACGCTGGTGGTGGAAACCACGAACGTGGGGCATGGTTTGGTGATCGGCCTTAGCAGCGCGGGCAATCCGGGCTCGCCAGGGCCGCTGCAACCGTTCAGTGACGACATGATAATAACCGAACGTTTCACCAGAACCGCCGAAGATACGCTGGCATTCGAGATGACTGTGAGCGATCCCAAGGTACTGGCGCGGGGTTCCTATACGTATAAATTTCCCCTCTATCTCGATAACAGTTACGCGATCTACGAATACGCCTGCCACGAAGGCAATACCACGGTGCGTAACTATATCGAAACCTCGCGCTTTGAACGCGCACAGCCGCGTGCCGAAGCGCCACCACAGGAACCGCCCGTACTGCGTCCGGTGATTGCCGAGGCGGCCATTCCCTTGCAGACGTTGACACCCGTCGCCACCGATGGCGTGCGTGGCGAAGCCTATTTGCGCAAGCCGCCAGGCGCTGGCCCTTTCCCTGCGGTGATACTGGTGCATGGCGGTGCGCCGCGCTGGTCCACCGACATGCTGAGAGAGTATGCGCTGCACACTCATGCGTCGCGCTTTCTCGCGCAGGGTTATGTGGTAGTGGTGATGACACGGCGGGATCTCGATCTTGAACTACCGTTCAATGAAGAACAGCCCGCGGTGAAAGATGCGGTGGCGGTGATCGATTATGTTAAAAGTCTGGCGTATGTGGATCCCGCTAGCGTCGTGCTGCGCGGGACCAGTGTGGGCGGCTACTTGACCTTGGAAATGGCGGTAGTGCGCGAGGTGGCCGCCAGCGTGGTGGAAGAGCCGTTTTCATTTCCGTTTTTGGGAATGCGCGGCGGCAATGTGCAGGGTCAGGCGCCGAATCTGAGCAAGCTGGAGCGCCTGCACAGCCCTCTTTTGATAATCGAAGGCGATCAGACGCCCAGCATCAATGAATTCAACACCGCGGTGTTGCTGCCGGCCTTGCTGCAAGCCAAGAAGGAGGTGACGCTGGCACGCTATCCTGGCGAGCTGCACTCCTTTGCGTTCTTCGACAATGCCGCGCGTACCTTGCACCCGGCCGCCTCTCTGCACGCCTTTGAAGCCATCGCGGCCTTCTTCCGCGCGCATTTCGCGGTGCAGCCTGTGCCGCTCGATCCTGCCTGGGTACGCTACGTCCCCGTGGTGACACCCGAGGCGAATCAAGAGGCAAACTAAACGCCAGCATCACCCCGCCGTGCCGGTGCGTTTTGCAAAGCGCAGGGCATCGAGTTCACGTTGCGCGCCTTCCAGCCACCACTGCGTGTGAGGTAGCTCCAGCAGAAAGTTCACGTAAGTTCTGGCCTTGGTGGTCAGTTCGGCGCCGTAGCAGTCGAGCGCGATGGCGAAAGGCGCCATGAAGGCGTCGGCGATGCTGAAGTGGCCAAACAGAAAATCGCCGCCATCGCCGTATTTGTTGCGGCAGCAGGACATGATGGCGTCGAGGCGGGCGATCTCGCGTTCCAGCGTTGCGCTGGGTTTGCGCGCTTGATACAGGTGGCAATTCATGGGCCATTCCTGCTTGAACTCTGCGAAGTCGCCGTGCAGTTCGCCCGCGATCGAACGCGCCGTGGCTTTTTTCTTCAGGTTGGCGGGCCAGGCGCGATTTTCCAGAAAGGTTTCGCTGAGGTATTCGCAGATGGGTAGCGAATCCCACACCTTGATGTCGCCGTGGATCAATACCGGCACTTTCAAGGACGGCGACACCAGTGCCATTTTCTCCACGGCGTCGCCGCGGAAGAGGTCGATGAGGGTTT
>JAIRJU010000235.1 GCA_031260485.1 Pseudomonadales bacterium
TGGACCGCCTACCCCTTCGCCAGCCAGAACCGCAAGGACTTCAACAATCTGTTGGAGGTCTACATGGATGCGGTGTTCTTCTCCAACCTGGATGAACTCGATTTCGCGCAGGAAGGCCATCGCCTGGAATTCCAGCAGCCAGACAACCCGCAAAGCCCGCTCGAATACAAAGGCGTGGTGTTCAACGAAATGAAAGGCGCAATGAGCGCGCCGAACAGTTACATCTGGCAAGTGCTGAGCGCAGAACTCTTTCCCACCACCACCTACCACTACAACAGTGGCGGCGAACCGACCGCTATTCCCGATCTCAGCTATGCCGGGCTCATCGCGTTCTATCGCACGCACTATCACCCGAGCAATGCCATCTTCATGACCTATGGCGACATCCCCGCCGCCGAACACCAGCAGCGTTTCGAGGCCCTGGCGCTCAAGGATTTCGCCAAGCTCGACGTACACATCGCCGTAGGCGACGAGCAACGCTTCAGCGCGCCGCGCCGCCTCAGCGCCACCTACCCGCTCGATGAAGAAGACATCACCAACAAAAGCCATGTCGTCGTGGCCTGGCTCTTGGGCAAAAGCACCAGTTTGGAAGACATGTACAAAGCGCAACTCTTGAGCGCCGTGCTGCTCGACAACAGCGCCAGCCCGCTGCAACACGCGCTCGAAACCACCGATTTGGGGCGCTCGCCCTCGCCGCTGTGCGGCTTGGAAGATTCCTACCGCGAAATGAGCTTCGTCTGCGGCCTCGAAGGTTGTGGAACGGAAGATACAGATGCTATTGAAAAGCTGGTGCTCGATACCCTGCGCCAGGTGGCCGAGGCAGGCATCGCGCAAGATAAAGTGGAAGCCGCGCTGCACGCGCTCGAACTCCAGGCGCGCGAAATCAGCGGCGATTCCTACCCTTACGGCTTGCAGTTGATTCTATCCGCGCTCTCCACCGCCACGCATCGCGGCGATCCCATTGATCTGCTCGACATCGACCCCGCGCTGGAAAAGCTCACCCAAGACATCAAAGATCCCGACTACATTCCGCGCCTGATCCGCGAACTTTTGCTCGACAACCCGCACCGCCTCACCCTCACCGTGCATCCCGATCCACAGTTGAGCGCACAGCAGGCGCAAGCCGAACGCGACAAGCTCACCGCGATAGAGGCTTCGCTCAGCGAGAGCGAAAAACAGCACATCGTCAATCGCGCCCTCGCCTTGCAGAAACGCCAGAACAAGACGCCCGACGCCTCGATTCTGCCCAAGGTGGAATTGAGCGACGTACCCGCCGACATCAAATGGCCCGACGCGCAGCGTCATAAAATGAAAACCGCGGCGCGCGAGCTACAGGTAACGGCCTATGCGCAAGGCACCAACGGCCTCAGTTATCAGCAAGTGCTGCTGGATCTGCCAACGCTGAGCCAGCAGCACACCAATCTGCTTCCCTATTACACCGCGTGCATGTCTGAAGTGGGCCTTGGCTCGCGTTCTTATCTCGACATTCAAGAACTGCAAGCTGCGGTATCGGGCGGCGTCAATGTTTACACGTCGATGCGCAACAAAGTTGGCACCGAGCAAGACGTGCAAGGGTATCTGGTGCTCTCCACCAAGGCGCTCTACCGCAAGCAACGCGAGGCGACTCAGTTGCTGTACGACACATTGCACACCCCCCGCTTCGACGAACACGCGCGCATTCACGAACTGATGCAGCAAATTCTGGGCCGCAAGGAACAAAGCATTACCAGCCAAGGCCACAGCCTCGCCATGGGCGCGGCGTGCAGCCGCATGAGCCCGTTGACCTGGCTCGGTTACCAATCCGGCGGCCTCGAAGGCATCCGCCAACTCAAACAATTGGTGAAAAGCCTCGACGACCCAGCGCGCCTGCATGAGTTCACCGCGCAGCTCGCCGCCACACACGCCGCCGTGCTGCAAGGCACGCCGCAGTTTCTGCTGGTGGCGGAAGCAAACGAGAATCCCAGCCTGTTGCAAGCGCTCAGCGCCGTGTGGCAGAACGATGCGCACAATGCCACCCATGACGCCTTCACCTTGCCGCCGCTGCGCGCCACGACACAGGAAGCTTGGCTCACCAGCACCCAAGTCAACTTCTGCGCCATGGCCTTCCCCACGGTAACCTCGCCACATCCCGATGCCGCCGCGTTGACAGTGTTGGCGGGTTTTCTGCGCAACGGCTTCCTGCATCGCGCCATCCGTGAACAAGGCGGCGCTTACGGCGGCGGCGCCACGCAAGATTCGAGTTCAGCCTCGTTCCGCTTCTACTCGTACCGCGATCCGCGGCTTACGGAAACCTTGGACGATTTCCGCGCCTCGATCGATTGGCTGTTGGACAACGGCCACGAATACAGCCAGTTGGAAGAAGCCATCCTCGGCGTGATTTCCAGTCTCGACAAACCCGCCTCGCCCGCGGGCAGCGCCAAACAAGCGTTCCATAACGAATTGTTCGGGCGCGGCAAACAGCAACGCGCCGACTTCCGCCGCCAGGTATTGGAGGTCAGCATCGACCAACTCAAGGCCGTCAGCGCTCGCTATCTCGA
>JAIRJU010000258.1 GCA_031260485.1 Pseudomonadales bacterium
AGCGCCAGCGCAGCATTGCTGCCTTGAAACGTCGCGCCGCCGCGCTGGGCTTTCGGATAAACCCTATGACCGCAACTGCTGTATGAAATCAGTCGCTGTTATTTCTGTTTCTTGAGAGATAAGTGGGTTGGCTGCGGTATAAATGTTTATCTCAGGCCCCTTGCCAAGCCGCCGGAGGCCCCCCTGGTTGGCCATGTACTCATGGCATGACCCCTTCAAGCTGCGGCAGGTATCGGCACCAGCATCTCATAGTAAAGCATATCCGGCGTGCGTCCCGAATGGGCTTGATGCGGGCGGCGGGCATTGTAAAAGTCGATGTACTCGCCGATACCTGTTCGCCTTGGTGGCGCTGGAAACATCGATGCGCAAGTCTGAAGTACTGTCCATCCGCAAAGAGAATATCGACCTTGAGCGCAGGATGATCTACATCCCGAAGGCCAAGGCGGGCGCCCGTGAACAGCCCATCACGGAGCGGCTGGCGGTGTTCTTGGAAACGTACTTACGTGAGTCTATGCCCTCGGGATCGTTGTGGTTATTCCCGTCTGCCGCGTCGGAGAGTGGGCACACAGTGGCGGTAGAGAAATCTTTCCGGGCAGCAGCAGAAGCCGCCGGCCTTGATCCTGCCCAGGTGGTCAAGCATACCCTTCGGCATACCGTCGCGAGTCATCTTGTTCAATCTGGCGTTGACGCCGACAGTGCAGCGCATCAGCGAGCACAAGACCTTGCAAATGGTGGTGCGCTACGCCCACCAAGATGGCGAACACATTCAGGCCGCGATGGACAAGTTACAGCAGCGCCTCACTAGGCAGACCTGACACGATTACACCAAAACTACACCGATAACGGTTGGAAAGAAAAAAGCACTTAAGCGTTTCCGTGCTAAGTGCTTGATTTAATTGCCTAATTTTGGCTCCCCGACCTGGGCTCGAACCAGGGACCTACGGATTAACAGTCCGGCGCTCTACCGACTGAGCTATCGGGGAAAGAACTCGAAATCATAGCATGAGAAGCTGCGAAAAAATCCTCCATACCCGCAAATCGTTGCAAATGCTCGACATAGCCCGTGCCATGTCTGCGTTTTGCGATGCGTTTTTCATGAAGATCACAAGCGATCAACTGTGGTTTCCAGGCTCAAAAGCGGGCCACTGTCGTGGGTTTCGAAAGTATCCATCCATAGCTTTGTCAACGATAGTTGACTTTCGCTCGTTATGCAGAAACCCTGCCGGCGGGATCCAGCCGGTTTTTCATTGAAAGGATAGATTCCATGTTGAAGAAATTTCTGGCTGCTCTGATCATGGTGTTCTGCACCGTAGCCGCATTCGCCGCAGTCGACGTCAACACCGCCTCGGAGGCCGATCTGGACAGCATCAAGGGCATCGGCCCCGCCCTGTCGGCCAGGATCATGCAGGAGCGGGAAAAGAGCAAATTCAAGGACTGGAGCGACTTGATCTCCCGCGTCAAAGGCGTGGGTCGCAAAAACGCCGCCCATTTCTCCGCCGATGGCCTGACGGTCAGCGGCACCGCCTATGCTGAGGCCGAGCCTGCCGCCACGGCCACTCCCGCGCCTGCTCAAAATCCCCCCGCCAAGACGAAGAAAGACAAAGCCGCTGCAGCAACTGCACCAGCGTCCGCAACCAGCAAGTAAGCGGTCGGCGCCTCGCGCGGCTCAAGCCGCGCGCGCAGGCGCACACTATGATCCCAAGTTGACCGCTGCTGCCGTCGGCAGTTGGCGCTCATGGAGCCAAATAGGGACATCGTGTTCAAGAATTTGATGATCTACCGCGTCGGCCCGGACTGGCCGACATCTTCCCAGGAACTCGAAACCGCACTGGCCCGTGAGCCATTCGCCGAGTGTGGCCCCACGCAACAAAAATCCACCGGCTGGGTGCCCCCGCGCGGCCAGGCGCATGGCGCGCTGGTCGAGACAGTGGACGGCCAGTGGATTGCCCGCTTCGCCATCGAAACCAAGGCCGTGCCCGGCGACGCCGTGCGCCGCAAAACGCAAGAGGCCGCCGCGCACATTGAAAAAACCACCGGCCGCAAACCCGGCAAAAAAGAGCTGCGCGATCTGCGCGACGACGCCCTGCTGGCCCTGCTGCCGCAAGCGTTCGCGCGCCGCAGCGAACTGGCCGTGTGGCTTGACCCGCGCGGGCGCTGGCTGGCGCTGGATGCGGGTGCGCAAGGCAAGGCCGACGAGGTCATTGCCAGTCTGGTGCGCATGGCGGGCAAGGGTTTTGCCATCGGCCTGCTGCAAACCGCGCGCTCGCCGCAATCGGTCATGGCGGGTTGGCTGGCTGCTGAATCGCCGGACGATCTGCCCGAAACCTTTCACGTCGAGCGCGAGTGCGAACTGAAAGGCAGCGGCGACGAACCGGCGGTGGTCAAGTTCACGCGGCACGATCTGGCGACCGACGAGGTGCGCAAGCACGTGGCCGAAGGCAAGCTGCCGACGCGCCTGGCGCTGAACTGGCAGGGCCGCGTCGGTTTCGTGCTGACGCAGGCGCTGCAACTGAAGAAGATCGGCTTTGACGAAGGTCTGTTTGAGGCGCGCTCATCCGCTGCCGACGACGACCGCTTTGACGCCGACATGGCGCTGGCCACCGGCGAATTGAGCGCATTGCTGGCTGACCTGATTGACGCGCTGGGCGGCGAGGTGGAGGCCACGCCCATCACTGACCAGGCACCTGCGGC
The DNA here is from genome assembly GCA_031260485.1 of Pseudomonadales bacterium. Taxonomy (GTDB): domain Bacteria; phylum Pseudomonadota; class Gammaproteobacteria; order Pseudomonadales; family Pseudohongiellaceae; genus CAILUG01. The sequence goes on from JAIRJU010000258.1 coordinate 2,692, forward strand.
ATGAATTCCACCATGGCAGACCATGCACGCGCTGCTGCAATCGTTGTCGGGTGGTGATCGGCGTTCAATCGGCGAGGCGAACCGCGTGGTTTCCCTCGTGCTTGAGCAGCCGGAATTGATGAAAGTGTTGTTCTACGGAATTGAGGATGCCAATCCGGTGCTTCGTATGCGCTGCGCCGATGTCATTGAAAAAGTAACGGTCCATCGACCTGAGTGGCTCGTTCCTTACAAGAAGAAGCTCCTGCAAGAACTCTCCACAACCGCACAGCAGGAAATCCGGTGGCACGTTGCGCCCATGCTTGCACGCCTGCCGCTGTCACACAAAGAAGAAGCGTCCGTTTTGAATATTCTGCTGGGCTACACCAACGACCGCAGCAGCATCGTCAAAACAATGGCCATGCAAGCTCTGGCTGACATGGCCTGCCGCAGCCCCGCACTTCTACCGGAAGTCAAACAGCACATGGAGGAGCTTGTCGTCATCGGTACCCCGGCCATGAAAGCGCGCGGCAGAAAGC
>JAIRJU010000260.1 GCA_031260485.1 Pseudomonadales bacterium
ACTCGCATCAAGCAGCGCATCGGCTGAGGATTCCCATGGCCAAACCTCTCGCTACCGACATCACCAACCTGAACATGAAATGGCATGTGCTGAAGCTGCTCGTGCCTTATTTGTTCGAGTACAAGGGGTATACCTTTTTGGCCTTCGCGGCGCTTGGGATCGGCAAGATTGCTACCATCGCGCTGCCGTTTTTTCTCAAGTACATTGTCGATGCGCTCGACCCCAGCCTCAACGCGCTGGTGGTGGTGCCGCTCATGTTGATTCTGGCTTATGGCGTGGCGCGCTTCATGAACGTGCTGTTTGGCGAGGTACGCGACACCTTGTTCGGGCGCGTTACCGAACGCATGATCCGCCGCATCAGCTTACAGACCTTTCAGCATTTGCACGGCCTCGATCTCGACTTTCACCTCAATCGCCGTACCGGCGGACTATCGCGCGACATCGAGCGCGGCACCTCGGGCATCAGTTATCTGATGCGCTTCATGATCTTCAATATCCTGCCCACGCTGCTGGAGTTGGCGGTGGTCATCAGCATTTTTCTATCGCGTTATGGCGTGGCGTTCGCGGGTGTCATCGTGGCGGCGCTGGTTGTGTACGTGTGCTTTTCCGTGATGGCTACCGAACGGCGCACGCAGTATGTGCGTGAGATGAACCAGGCCGATTCCGCCACCAACAACCGTGCGATCGACAGCCTGCTCAATTACGAAACGGTAAAGTATTTCACCAACGAGGCTCACGAAGCCACGCTGTATGACCGCGAGCTTGCCAACTGGGAACGCGCCAAGCAACGCAACCGCCTGAGCCTCTTTGCGCTCAATGGCGGGCAAGCGCTGATCGTGGCGGCGTCGATGACGGCGATGCTGTGGCTGGCGGCGCGCGGCGTCATGGCGGGCGGCATGACGCTCGGCGATTTCGTGCTGATCAACACCTTCATGATGCAGCTTTTCATACCGCTCAACTTTCTCGGCTTCGTGTACCGTGAAATCAAAGGCGCGCTGGCCAACATCGAAAATCTCTTCAACCTGCTGCGCGTGAATTCCGCCATCACTGAGGCGCCGGACGCTGTGCCGTTGACAGCCACCTTGCCAGGGATTCGTTTCGAGCAGGTCAGCTTTGGCTATAGTCCTGAGCGCACGATTCTGCGCGATGTCAGTTTCAGTATCGCCCCTGGCGAGAAAGTGGCGGTGGTGGGCGCGAGCGGTTCGGGCAAATCCACCTTGGTGAAGCTGCTGTTCCGTTTCTATGATTGCCAGCAAGGGCGCATCCGCATCAACGGGCAGGATCTGCGCGAATTGCAGGTGTTGTCGTTGCGCCGAGCCATCGGCATCGTGCCGCAGGACACGGTGTTGTTCAACGATACGCTCTACAACAACGTGCTGTTTGGCCGCCCTGATGCCAGCGAGGCGGATGTGTGGGAAGCGATTCGCCTCGCGCAGCTTGAAACCTTCATTCACCTGTTGCCGCAAGGGATGCAGACCATGGTGGGCGAGCGCGGCCTGAAATTGTCAGGCGGCGAAAAACAGCGCGTGGCGATCGCGCGCACCATGCTCAAAAATCCCGCGATTCTGGTGTTCGATGAAGCCACCTCCGCGCTCGACAGCCATACCGAGCGCGGTATTCTCGAAGCGCTGCGCGAGGTGTCCAAAGGGCACACCTCGCTCGTCATCGCGCATCGGCTTTCCACCGTGGTCGATGCCGACCGCATCCTGGTGCTCGATCATGGTTGCCTGGTGGAAAGCGGCTCGCATCAAGCGCTGCTGGCGGCGGGCGGGCATTATGCGGCGATGTGGGAAGTACAGCAGCGGGCGCAAGAGGAAGAGGAACTGCTCGCCAGCTAAATACGCTCCCAAACCTGCATCAGGCCAAGCAGATGAACGACGCCAATGAGCAAACAGAGGCCAGATGAAACCAGCCAAAACTTTGTGGAATTATCGGGAAAAAACCGCTTGAGAAAAGGAAAGGCCACTGCCCGCAGCAGGTAGATGCCCGTGATGGCGACGAGCACCAGGCGCAAGAACGGCAAAGGCGTTATGAAGCCGCCCGCCGCAAGCGCATAAGCCGCCCAAACCGTGAGCACCGCGCCCAGAGCAAAGGCAATCAAAGGCGGATACCAATGTCTCGCTTGAGACAGGCGCACGATGTCGTTACCGGCGCCGAGAACGCGAAAACCCTCAGCGCCCCAAAAGAGACAAGCAAAATGCAGCAGCGCCGCGATAAAGCTGAGAGCGGCACCCACCAGCAGCAAGAGGTTTGTGGGGGCTGTGATAGGCATATGTGGCTATGCTCAAGGCGAAAAACGCTCAAGGCGAAAATACGCTCAAGGCGAAAAAAAGCCCGGCAATTGCCGGGCTTTTTGTAAGGGCTTGGTTCTTTTCGTCAGGGCTTGGTTCAGAGACCGCCTGATTTCTCGAAGAAGGGCTGGCCCAGGTCGTCGGTCATGTCGAGCAGGTACTTGTTGTTTTCTTGACACACGTAGTCCTGCAATTCATCGCCTTCGGTCCAGTTGATGTCCCACTTCACACGCCAGGGGGCGGAGTAAGCGCCGGGATCATCAATCACCGCTTCGTAATGCAGCACTTCCTTGAAAGGACGTGAGAAATACTCGATGGTGTGCATCTGCTCGGTGTGCATGTGGCCGTTGTAATCAATCCAGGTCTTTTCGTTGTAGCCCACGGTATCGACCACCAAGGTGTCACCTTCCCAGCGGCCTACAGAGTGCCCGAAGTAGGTGGGGTTGACATCTTTCGGGTGCTCACGGCCATCCATGTAGATTTCGCGCCATACGTGCCCACCGCCTTCGAAGATGATGACGATACGATCACGGTCTTGAATGATCTGAGCCGGATACGGTGTGCCCATCGAGCGCGGGCCGCCTGGCGGCAAGCAGAAGCCCTCGGGATCGTATTTCACATTGTTGGCGCGGTTGTAATCCCACATGGCTTTGGACCAGGGCAGAAATGGCGCGCGCGTGCCTTCTCTGAAGCCATCCATGGTGGCTTCGATATTGGTGATGTAAGGCAGATCCCAGATGCCGTTGCCACCGAAATCCACTTTGCCATCAGCCAAACGCGGTGCTGGCGTGCGTGGCGGTTCCGGCCTTGCTCCGCCACGCTGGGCTTGAGCAGTGCTGGCCAACAAGGCGACCGCTATCGCGGTCGCCAAAAGCGCATGTTTCGATTTCATTGAGAAGAGACTCCTTCTGCTGCGCAAGTGCCGGCTTAGAGGCCGCAACCTTCGACGTTGGCGGGAGCGGAATCGTCTTCAACGAAGTCGCGTTGGCTGGTGCCAGCGAAGAGACGCTTGCAGCCGTCGGCGATTACCACTGCCTGTACGTTGCCTTTGAAACTGCCATCACGCGCCTGGGAGCCGGTCACGTAGACTTCGGTGCCGATGGCCAGGGTGTCGCGGGTCCAGCCGCGGCGCATCAGGCCGTTCGGGCTGCCCATTTCCAGGCCCCATTCTTCCACGCCTTTGGCGCCTTCCACTTCGAGGTAGAAATAGGTGTGCGGGTTGGTCCACTCTACTTTGGTCACCACGCCGTGCAACTTGATCGCTTTGTTGGCGTCAAATTCGGCAGAGAAGGAGTGGTGAGCCAGCACCTGAGCGGAGGTAAAAGCGCTGGCGGCGAATACAGCAAGAGCGGTCAGTTTGGTCTTCATAACATATCTCCGTAAAACCCGGTCATCCGGGGGTTGGTAAGAAGTCCGCAGCAAGAGCGGTTTCGGCTTACGGACTTAATCTTGGGTCACAATTGGGAAAATCCCGTGTCGTAAAAATGAATTCAGACGTTTGATACCAGTTCAACCTTAATTCAAGGTGAATTCAAAATTGCCTTTCTGGTTGCCGAGCGTGTAGGTGCCGATGTACTTGCGATTGGTCCAGGAACCCAGGTTGCTCAGGGTGCCGGTAAGCACCAGTTCGCCTTGGGGCATCGGCGCTTTAATGGTGAGACCCCACTTGTCGGCATCCAGTTGCGCACTGGAGAACGTCACTTGGTTACGGCCAGGATTGACGTCGCCAGAGAGATCGCCGTTGTGCGCGTTGATCAAAAGGCGGGTACGAACCTGATCGCCGCTGGCGGGCGACAAATAGCCGGACCAGGATCCCTTGGCGGGATGACCAGTCTGCGCCATGAGCACTGCGGAAAAGCCGATGGCGACCAGGAAGGTTAACAAGCGTGCGAGCATACTCAATTTCCTCTACAGGGTTCGATCAAGTTCCGCTGTATTCGCCTCAGTGGAGCATGAGAGGCTTAAGACAAACTGAACTTGATGCAGTGGTTTTTAACTTATCTTAGTTGGTTTTTAAGGTTTCTGACGGCGGTCAATACTACTCCATTTGAAAAAAGCGCCAAGACCTGACTCTCGGTGTGTTTCAACTTCCATAATCTTTGCACGGAGCGCGAAACCTGTTGATTTTTAAGGGTTATGGCGGCGAAAGCTAGGATAAGAAAGAACCGAAAAGTTCGGGGCGGCACCGCGAACCGTTGGATTCAGCGTGGTTGCGCCCCCGCCGCTGGCGTAAGCGGGGAGGTTTCTCGCAAGGAAGCGAGGAAAGCGGCGGAGGCATAGCCATCGGCCGCGAGCGCATGGCGCAATTGGTACTCGCGTACCGCGGTGCGGGTACGCGAGCCGAGCACGCCGTCGGGCGTACCCGTATCGAAGCCGAGTTGATTGAGCCGGGTTTGCAGTTCGATCACGTCGTCGCGCGTCAGCGCTTGTTCGTTCACGGGCATGTGCAACAGTGGCCCGGCGCCCATGAAGCGGTCGGCGAGATGCCCCACGGAGATCGCATAGAAGATCGAGCGATTCCAGACCATGGTCGTCTGGAAATTGCCGTAGCCGAGAAACGCCGGGCCAGCCGCGCCAGCGGGCACCACGATCGAGCCCAGTTGTTCGGAGGCTCCCAGCGGAGTGCCATCGGCGCGGCGCACGCCAAGGGTGTTCCACTGTGTCACGCTTTTGCGCACGTTGGTATCGGCGAGCGTGAAATCGAAGCCTTTTGGCAGGATCACTTCGCGGCCCCAGCGTTCGCCGCGTTGCCAGCCCGAGCGCGACAGATAGTTGGCGGCGGAGGTCATGACATCGGGCACGGAGCCCCACAGGTCGATGCGGCCATCGCCGTCGCCATCTTTGGCGTAAGACATGAAGGTGGAAGGCATGAATTGGCACTGGCCCATGGCGCCCGCCCAGGAGCCGGTCATGGCATTGGCTGTGATATGACCGGCGTCGATGATGCGCAGCGCGGTCAAGAGTTCCGTGCGGAAAAAATCGGCGCGGCGTGGGTCGTAGGCGAGCGTGGCCAGCGCGTCGACCACCGAGAAACCGCCGGTATTGTCGCCGAAATTGCTCTCCAGCGCCCAGAACGCCACCAGATATTGCGGTTGCACGCCGTATTCGCGCTCCAGGCGCGCGAAGAGATCGGCGTGTTTTTGCAGTAGCGCACGGCCACGCGCGATGCGGGCGTCGCTCATACGATTGCGCATGTAGGCGGTGAAGGTCTGCACGAATTCGGGCTGGCTGCGGTCAAGCTCCAGCACGCGCGGAAGTGGCGCGTTGACATTGGCGAAAGCGCTTTGCACCGTGTTGGCGCTGATGCCGGACGCGAGCGCCTCATTGCGCAGCGCGCTCAACCAGGTGGCGAAGTCCTGCGTGGCGGCTGTCGCTGCCGTGGAAGACGCTGCTGTAGACGACGTGGTGATTGCCGCGGATGCAGGAGCGGCGCTTGCGGGCGGCTGCCCGAATGACCCGCACGAGGCCATCATGAGCGAGGTTAGCAGCAAACCCAGGGAGGGACGAAATTTCATCGGGGCTTGCCGCCGTGGCGTGGCATCATCACCATTCAAACTTGTAACCCACGGCGTACAAAGAGTGGATCAACTCCACGTCGGGCTGCACCGCGCTGATTTTCTTGCGCAGTTTTTTGATGTGGCTGTCGATGGTGCGGTCGCTCACCACGCGGCCATCGGAATAGATTTTGTCCACCAGCACGCTGCGTGAAAAGATGCGGCCAGGCTGATCCGATAACACCTTGAGCAACTGGAATTCGACCGCGGTGAGATTGAGGTCGCGGCCATGGATGGTGGCTTTGTAAGTGTCGATGTCGAGCATCAGGCCCTTATCGGCGGGTTTGTCGCTGCCTTCGGTGCGGCGCAGCACGGCTTTGGCGCGGGCGACGACTTCGCGCGGGCTGAAGGGCTTGCAGATGTAGTCGTCGGCGCCGAGTTCGAGGCCGAGCAGGCGGTCGATTTCATCCGCCTTGGCGGTGGTCATGATGACGGGCAGTTGCGAGGTTTTGCGGATGTCCTTGCAGATGTCCACGCCGCTCTTGCCGGGCAGCATCAGGTCGAGCAATACCAGCGAGGTCTTGTGCGCGCTCAACCAGGCTTCCACTTGCGAGCCATCGTGCAGGATGTCCACGGCAAAACCGCTCTGCACCAGGTAGTCCTTGAGCAAAGTGGCCAGTTTTACTTCGTCTTCCACGATCAGAATGTGATGGCTCATGTTTTCCCTCTGTATCCCCTTTTGTTTCTCCCGCGAGTTTCCCCGCGTGGCGCCGTGCGTTTAGCCGGCGGATAGGCGCGCTAGTCTAGCGGCTGGCTGGTGGGTGGGCAAACCGCATCGCACTCATTACGGTTGAGCGCGCTGCGGGAACACGATGGTGAGTTTGAGCCCGCCCAGTGGCGAATGTGAGGCGGTGATGCTGCCTTCGTGCCCTTGCACGATGTTCTGGCAGATGGCGAGGCCGAGCCCCGAGCCGCCCTTGGCGCGGTTGCGCGAGGTTTCCACGCGATAGAGGCGCTCAAACAGATGGCCCAGATCGGCATCGCTCACGCCGGGGGTGGAGTCGCACCACTCGATCACCACGCTGTCGTGCTCCTGACGCAGCGTGATGTGCAGTTCGCCGCCGGCGTCGGTATAGCGGAAAGAATTGGTGAGCAGGTTGTCGAACAATTGCTGCAAGCGGTTGGGATCGCCGAGCATTTCGATGGTGCCGTCCGCCTTGGGACTTTCGATGTTCAGGCTAACCTTGATGCCGTGACGTGCCGCCAACTGCTGTTGTAAATCTACCGCTTGTTCCAGAATTTCGGACAGATTGACGCGACCCTTGGCATAGACCAGCGCGCCGAGGTCGGACAGCGACAGTTCGTGCAGATCCTTCACCAAGGTGCTCAGGTGCAGGATTTCGTGGTGCAGCGAGTCGAGTGAATCTTTGTCGAGCGGGCGGATGCCATCCTGCATGGATTCCAATTCGCCTTGCAGGATCGCCAGCGGTGTGCGCAACTCGTGCGAGATGTCGGCGATCCATTGCTGGCGTGCCGAACGGTTCTGCTCCAGCGTGAGCGCCAGGGTGTTGAAGTCGGAGGCAAGCTGGCCAAGTTCGTCGTTGCTGCGCACCGGAATGCGGGCGTTGTAGGCGCCGCTGGTCAGGTTGCGCGTGCCTGCCACCACTTCGCGGATTGGCCGTGTCAGCCAGACGGACGCGGGAAACGCGATCAGCGCTGAAATCATGCTCAGGCCCAGGGCGAGCAGAAAGAATTCGTTTTGCTGCTGCGCGGCGAACAAGAGGTCTGCTTGTTCCGACAGACGCTGGCGGCTGGTGACACTGAGGTAGCCTACGGTTTCATCGTTCACCACGATCGGCGTGAGGTTGGCCAACTCGCGCTGGAACACGCCGGGCGTGCCCACCATGATGTTTTCCTGGGCGTCGAGCAGGTGCAGGTAAGGGCGTGCCGGGCTGTATTCGGAGGTGTAGTACCAATCGTTGGGTGTGAAAGGGGGGGCCGGCCCCGGGCGTGAAGGGATGCGTGAGCGCGTCGTGATCAGGTCGAGATCGGAGGAGCTTTCGATACTGTCGCGGATGAGGTTGGACCATTTGTTGTAGTCGCTGCGCAGGGGGCTCCAGGAGCCATAGGTGGCATAAAAGTCGGCCAGCCCTTGTGCCAGCGCGGGTACCTGGCGTTCCTCGATACGGCTTACGTATTCGAGGAAGCCGCGCTGAAAGTTGTAATAACCAAAGCTGTACATCGCCAGGTACACGAGGCAGTGGGCGGACAGCAAAGCCAGGAACAATTTGTATTTGACGCTGAGTTTCATCGGGAGCTTGCCAGCGAAGTCTGAAAGACGCTGAGCTTAGCGCAAAATAACGCTTGGGTACGTCGCGGGCTGCTCTTTTATCTGCTCTTGCTTCTTATCTGCTCCCACTTCGTGCAGCGATTGTGAATTTGTGTGGCCGCAGCCCGCCATGGCGCCGTGAAAAAGGGCTTTGGGTTAACAAAACAGGGCTTTGGGGCTGACAGCAAGACGCGGCTGCGAATAGAATGACCGGCCAGTCATTTTTTGCTCCTGGAAGTATTTCATGACCACCTCGCATTCCGCGCGCATCCCCTTGCGTGCTCATTTCCTTTCGCTCGCGCTTTTGCTCGGGGCTTCGGCAGAGGCGCCCCTCGTGGCGGCTCAGCAAGATGGCGCCGCGCTCGATGGCCGCGCCTCGCTCACGGTCAACGCCAACACCGTGGAAAGAGGCGATTTCACCCGTTATGTCACGCTCAGTGGCACTGTCTATCCCTGGCAGGAGGTGCTGATCTCCGCCGAAGTGGGCGGCTACCGCGTGAAGGAGGTGCTGGTGGATGTGGGCGATTATGTTGATGCAGGCCAGGAACTGGTGAAGCTTTCCACCGATCTCTTGCAAGCGGCGCTGGCCGCCAGCCAAGCCACGCTCAAGCAGAACGAAGCCGCGGCCAACAACGCCCATCTCAAGCTCGACCGCGCCCAGCAATTGGGCAGCAAGAATCTCATGTCCGCCGCCGACATCGATCAGCTCAATGCTGATGCACAGACTGCCGATGGCCGCGTGGCGGCAGCAAAGGCGGATGCTGAATCGGCGCGTCTGCGTCTGCAATATGCCCGCGTGGTGGCGCCCGATGCTGGCGTCATCACCGCGCGTTCCGTGAGTGTGGGCCAGATCATGCAGGCTGGCGGTGAAATGCTGCGCCTGTTGCGTCAGGGCCGCGTGGAATGGCGCGGCCAGGTGCCCGAATCCATGCTGCCAGAGTTGAATGCAGGCCAGCGCGTGATCGTGACCAGCGCCGATGGCCGTGAACACGAAGGCCGCATCCGCGTGGTGGCGCCCAGCGTGGATATCGCCACCCGTACCGGTCTCATCTATGTCGACATCGACGCTGATGTCGCGCTGCGCCCGGGCATGTTCGCGCGTGGCCGCATCGAGCTTGGCAAAAGCCAGGCCATTCTGGTGCCCTTGAATGCGCTGGTGAGCAGCGACGGCTACAGCTACGTGTTCGTGCTGCGCGACGATCGCAGTGTGCGTCGCCAGTTGATCCAGACCGGCGCCGTCCAAGGCGATCGGATCGAAGTGATCGGCGGCCTCGACCCCGGCGCGCGCATCGTCACCAACGGCGCGGGCTTTTTGAAGGACGGTGATCTCGTCAATCTCGTCGACGCACGTTGAGAGGCACACGAACATGAATTTCGTAACCTGGTCCATTCGCAATCCGGTACCGGTGGTGATGCTGTTCATCGCACTCACCATCGCGGGTTTGGTGAGCTTTCCCAGGCTCGGGGTCTTGGACCGCCCAGACATCGAGTTTCCCGCCATCATCGTCACCGTGGGCTATCCGGGCGCGGCGCCTTCGCAGATGGAGTCGGAAATCACGCGCCGTGTGGAAGATTCGGTGGCCACGCTCGCGGGCATCGACGAGATGCGCTCCACGGTGAACGCCGGTAACTCCACCACGGTGATCCAATTCGTGTTCGGCACCGACCTCAATCAGGCCATGGACCAAGTACGCGATGCGCTCACCACCATCCGCGCCAACCTGCCGCAGGATGCCAACGAGCCGATCATTTCGCGCGCCACCACCGCAGGTTCGCCGGTCGTCACCTGGAGCGTCAGCTCGTCGCGGATGACGGACACCGAATTGTCGTGGTTCGTCGATCTGGATCTGGCGCGGGAAATGACCGCGATTCCAGGCGTCGGTAAATTCACCCGTGTTGGCGGCGTGAACCGTGAAATCCGCGTCGATCTCGATCCCGACCGCATCGCTGCGTTGAACAGCTCAGCCACCGATGTGTCGCGGCAGTTGCGCCGCATCCAGGCCGAATATCCCGGCGGCGAGGCGCGTTTGGGCGGGCTCGAACAAAATGTGCGTACCACCGGCATCATCAATTCGGTGGAAGAGTTGAAGGCGTTGCCGATCCTGCTGCCCGATGGCCGCTCCGTGCGTCTCGATGTACTTGCCGAAGTGCGCGACCGAGCCGCCGAACAGCGCTCCGTGGCGCTGCTCGATGGCAAGGCCGTGGTCGGTTTTCAGATCGTACGCGCCTGGGGTGCCAGCGCGCTCGACGTGGCCAAGCTGGGGCGCGCCAAGGTCGAAGAATTGAAAGTGCGCTTTCCCGATGTCACCTTCACTGAAGCCAGTAATACCGTACAGTACATTCAAGAATCCTATGACGCCTCGATGGAAATGCTGATCGAAGGCGCAATTCTGGCGGTGCTGGTGGTGTGGGTCTTCCTGCGCGACTGGCGTGCCACGCTGGTCTCCGCCGCCGCGCTGCCGCTGTCGATCATTCCCGCTTTTTGGGTGATCTATCAGCTTGGCTACACCTTGAACATTCTCACCTTGGTGGCGCTCACGCTGGTGGTGGGCATTCTCGTGGATGACGCCATCGTGGAAGTGGAAAACATCGTGCGTCACTTGCGCATGGGCAAAACGCCGCGTCAGGCGGCGATGGATGCCGCTGTCGAGATTGGCCTTGCGGTGGTTGCCACCACGTTCACCATCTGCGCGGTATTCGTGCCGGTGGCGTTCATGGGCGGCATTCCGGGGGAATTCTTCCGGCCTTTCGGTTTTACCGTGGCGATCGCGGTGCTGTTCTCGCTGTTGGTGGCGCGGATGCTCACGCCGATGATGGCGGCCAACGTGCTCAAGCCGCATGGCGCGGAACAGGCGCAGGCGGCCTGGCTGACCTGGTATGTCGATAAGGTGCGCTGGTGTCTGCGGCATCGCTGGAAGGTGGTGATCGTCTCCAGCCTCATCATGGGCTTCATGCTGTCGCTGTTCCGTTTCCTGCCCAGCGGTTTTGCGCCCGCGGGCGACAACGGCTTCACCCAACTGTCGATCTCGCTGCCGCCGGGGGCGAATCTGCAAGACACGCTGAACGTCAGCGAGCAGGCGCGCGAGATCGTCAGCGCGATGCCAGAGGTGAGCAGCGTGTTCAGCGTCGTCGGCTCCGGCGGCAGCGATCCGTTCAACAACGGCGGCAGCGTGCGCAGCGCCACCTTGACCATTCAGTTGACCAATCCCAAACACGTCAACGGCCTGCAACAATTGTTTGAAGCCAAAGCCACTCAGGCGCTGCGCGTCGTCCCCGGCGCGCGCTTGCAGTTCGGCGGTGGCGGCGGCGACAGTCTCGACGTGACGCTGGTCAGCGACAACCCCTCCCGCCTGGATGCCGCGGCGGCGGCGGTGGAGCGCGAAATGCGCAGCATCGAAGGGCTGGGCACGGTGCAAAGCAGCGCGTCCTTGCAGCAGCCGGAATTGGAAATTCGTCCCGATCCGTTGCGCGCCGCCGAACTCGGCGTCACCACCGACACGCTCAGCACAGTGACCCGCATCGCCACCTCGGGCGATGTCAGCACCGGACTTGCCCGCTTCAATCTGGACAACCGCCAGATTCCGATTCGCGTGCGCCTGAACGACGCGGCGCGCAGCGACATCGAACGCCTGAGCCTGCTCACCGTGCAAGGCAGCAAAGGGCCGGTGCCGCTGATGAACGTGGCCGATGTGCGACTGAGTTCAGGCCCGGCGCAGATCGCGCGTGTCAACCGCAGCCGCAACATCACGCTCAGCGCCAACCTCAATGGCCTGCCGCTGGGCGACGTTCTGGCGCGTGTGGAAGGGTCCGCCACCATGCGCAGCCTGCCTGAAGGCGTTACCGCGATACGTACCGGCAATGCGCGCTTCTTTCAGCAACTTTTCGCCAGCTTCGGCGCTGCGATGGTGATCGGCATTTTGTGTATCTATGGCGTTTTAGTGCTTTTGTTCCATAAATTCGCGCAGCCTTTGACCATTCTCTCCGCCTTGCCGCCCTCGGCCGCTGGCGCCATCGTGGCGCTCTTGATCGCTGGCGACAGCCTCGGCATCAATTCCTTGATTGGCCTCTTGATGCTGATGGGCATCGTTACCAAGAACTCCATCTTGCTGGTGGAGTACGCCATCATGGCGCAAACCGAACGCGGCCTGGGCTTGGTGGAGGCGATGATCGACTCCTGCTCCAAGCGCGCCCGCCCCATCATCATGACCTCCATCGCCATGGGCGCAGGCATGTTGCCAGTGGCCATGGGCTGGGCTGGCGACCCCAGCTTCCGCGCCCCGATCGGCGTCGCGGTGATGGGCGGCCTGTTCGTCTCCACACTCGTCAGCCTCTTCATCGTGCCGGTGTTCTTCACGCTGATGGAGGATGGTCTGGCGCTGCTGCGCCGCAAATTGGGGCGTCACCAGGAGGTGGCGCACGGGGTGGCGCCGCAATTGGAACATTAAATCAAATTTTGAAAGTTGTATGAAAGCAATCGCCCTACTGCAATGTTTTGTTTTCTCACTGGTGGCATTTGTTGCATTGCACGCCCAGGAGTCTACCGAAGTTACTGGTGCTGGCAGTGAACAGAGGCTAGAGATTGACCTGGGAGGAGGAGTATCCAGAGTCGAGAGAACAGGGCTTGATGGCCTTGTGTCCTCGTCTCTTCGAGGCATCCCGCCGGAATTACTCGGTCTTGAGATTTTGAATGAAAAACAATTAGAAGATGTTCTCATTCCTGGTATTTACCAATATTACGGTTTCACGGGAACAGAGAGTTTGAAATTCGTGAAGAGGGAAGAATTCAATGGAGATGTCGCTTATCTCTTTCGAGAATACATCAACGATATAAATACCCAGGCATACATGGAGGTTAAGCTGGAGCCAAAATCCAACAAGCTGGCTATGATTTGCTGTGCCTTGGTAATTGATGCTGGTGGCTACGACACTCAGCCAGCAATCAGTGAGCAGGAAGCCGTGGATCGGGTAATGAACTATCTTGAGACTTCTGGGTATGTGGCTGCCTATCAGCCCGATACGAATTGGCGGGCCAGCTTTAGATCGGAAATCGTTTACGTTTATCAGCAGCAAGGAAAAGCTTTGCAGCCGGGTTGGCTGGTCGAGGTGCCGGTGCTCGATGCTCCATCAGTTGGAGACGCTTATGGACAATTCACCGTTACGCCCAACGGTGAGGTGCTCCGACCTAGCGTGTGGAATGGCATTACAATTCTTTACTAGGCGAGGCTAAGTCGAGGGAAGACGAGTGAGCAGGCATAGCTAGAAATGGCCAGTCGTTATAGCAGCCGGGCATACGACTCCGCCAGTTCAGGCGCTACAGCTTTACGCGCAACTAATTCATCAATGGCAAGAATCACAAGATCAAAGCTGCCAAATACGAAGTGTGAGAGGCATAGGACCCCCACTCAACGCGGTAACTTCCCGGGCTTGCCGAGCAGATTCTGACGCAGTAACGGCGCCGTCGAGCGGCGAATCACAGCCTTTGTGCCTTGAATGGGCCCCCCGGTTTTAGTAGTATGCGCGCCTTTCTGATCGGCACCCGACCTGGTTCCCAGGGGCGGCAAACTAAGGAGAAGACCTGTGAACGACGGCACTGTGAATAAGAGCCGCAGGCGCTTTTTGATTGGCGGTACCTCCCTGGTAGGTGCGGTCGGCGGCGTGGGGGCGGCGGTTCCCTTCGTCGGTTCCTGGAATCCGAGCGCAAGAGCCTTGGCGGCAGGCGCGCCCATTACCATCGACATCAGCCGGCTCATCCCCGGCGAGCTTTTGGGCCCGATGCCTGCGTGGCGCGGTCAGCCGATTTTCGTGATGCGCCGTGATCAGGCTACCTTGGACACTCTACACGCCAATGTCGATCACCTGGGCGATCCGCAATCGAAGAATGCCAACCAGCAGCCTCTCTACGCCCAGAATGAATTCCGTTCGCGCAAGCCTGAACTCATGATCCTCGTGGGCATCTGCACCCACCTTGGCTGTTCGCCGAAACTGTTTGCCCAGGTGCAGCCGCAGGATTTCGATCCCAACTGGAAGGGCGGTTTCTTCTGCCCTTGCCACGGCTCCATGTTCGATCTGGCTGGCCGTGTGTTCAGCGGCGTGCCTGCGCCAGCCAACCTGCGTGTTCCCCCCCACTATTACGTCAATGACAATGTCATCGTGATCGGACTCGATTCGGAGAATTCATAATGGCCGGCAGTAGCGAGAACAAGAGTAACGAGAGCAAGATTGGGAATGCTCCTGAAGAAATAGGCGGTCTGCTCGGCTGGATCAACGCTCGTCTGCCGGTAGTACAGGCGTTCGAGAAGCACATGAGCAAGTACTACGCGCCGAAGAATTTCAACGTCTGGTACATCTTTGGCATCTTGGCCATGGTGGTGCTGGTCAATCAGATCTTCACCGGCATCTGGCTCACGATGAACTTCAACACCAGCTCTGAAGGCGCCTTCGCTTCCGTCGAGTACATCATGCGCGACGTGGATTTCGGCTGGATTTTGCGCTACATGCACTCGACCGGCGCTTCCGCGTTCTTCATCGTGGTGTACCTGCATATGTTCCGCGGCCTTATGTACGGTTCGTACCAGAAGCCGCGCGAACTGATCTGGATTTTCGGCATGGCCATCTATCTGGTGCTGATGGCTGAAGGCTTCATGGGCTATGTGCTGCCGTGGGGCCAGATGTCTTACTGGGGCGCCAATGTGATCGTGAGCCTGTTCGGCGCCATTCCGGTGATCGGCCAGGATCTGATGACCTGGATACAGGGCGACTTCCTGATTTCCGGCGCCACGCTCAACCGCTTCTTTGCGCTGCATGTGGTGGCCTTGCCTCTGGTGTTGCTGCTTTTGGTGGTGCTGCACATCCTGGCGCTGCATGAAGTCGGCTCCAACAATCCCGATGGCATCGAAATCAAGAAGCTCAAAGACGCCAACGGCATTCCGCTCGACGGCATCCCCTTTCATCCCTACTACACCACACATGACCTCCTGGGCGTGGTGGTGTTCCTGTTCGTGTTCTGTTTCGTGCTGTTCTTCATGCCGGAAATGGGCGGCTATTTCCTTGAACATGCCAACTTCGAGGAAGCCAACAATTTGAAGACGCCCGAGCACATCGCGCCGGTGTGGTACTTCACGCCGTTCTATTCGATGTTGCGCGCCGTAACCT
Source organism: Pseudomonadales bacterium (assembly GCA_031260485.1). GTDB lineage: Bacteria > Pseudomonadota > Gammaproteobacteria > Pseudomonadales > Pseudohongiellaceae > CAILUG01. The sequence continues at coordinate 15,267 of JAIRJU010000260.1, forward strand.
ACCCGCTGTTCGGCTTCGACGCCAAGATGTGGGGCGCGATCGTGATGGGCTTGGCCATCGCCGTGCTGTTCGTGGTGCCTTGGCTGGATCGCAGCCCGGTGAAGTCCATGCGTTACAAAGGTTGGTACAGCCGCATCAGTCTGCTGCTGTTTGTCGCTGCCTTCATCATCCTCGGCGTGTTGGGCACCAGGATCGCCACCGGCCCGCGTACCGCGCTGGCGCAGATTTGCACGGTGTATTACTTCGTGTTTTTCCTGGCCATGCCTTGGTACACCCGTAAGGAAGCCACCACCACGCCGCCTGCGCGCGTCACCGGCCGCTTCATTACCGTGCCGCAATTGGCGCTGGCGCTGGCACTGGTCGTGGGGCTGACCTGGCTGCCGCTGACGGCGGTGGGCGCCGAGTCTGACGCGGGGCTGGAGCCGTTCTCGGTCAATCTGCATGACAAAGCCGGTTTGCAAGCGGGTGCGTCCACGTTCATCAACTATTGCATGGGGTGTCATAGCGCGCGCTTTTCGCGTTATCAGCGTGTGGCCAATGATCTTGATATTCCCGAAGACGTAATGAAGGATCTGCTGCTGCTCAACCCGAGCGCCAATCTCGGCGATCTGATGGAAAGCGCGCTGCCGAAAGAAACCGCCAAAAACTGGTTTGGCGCGGCGCCACCGGATCTGACGCTGGTGGCGCGTGTGCGCGGCTCAGCGTGGCTCTATGGCTATCTCAAGGGTTTTTACCGGGATCCGAGCCGCCCTTTCGGTGTCAACAACACCGTGTTCAATAATGTCGGAATGCCCAACATTCTGGAACACTTGCAAGGTGATCAGGTTTGCGCGGATAAAACGTGTACACACCTGAACAAGGTAGAAGGCACCGGCAAGCTGTCTGAGGCGGAGTTCGACAAGGTGGCGACCGATCTGGTGAACTTCCTGACGTATCTGGGCGAACCTGCGCGTCTTCATCGTGAAACCATCGGTGCTTATGTCTTATTCTTCCTGGCCTTCCTGTTTGTGTTCGCGTTCATGTTGAACCGTGAATACTGGAAGGACATACATTGACGTGCAGCAGTACCGCCAAACTGCATAAAACCGCCAAACTGCACAAAAAGAGAGGCTGATTTTCCATGGGAGTCGTAACCAAACGCTCTTCAATGTTGTTTTATTCCGATGGCTATAGTCAGTTCAGCCATCGTGTACGCATCGTGCTGGCGGAAAAGGGGGTCACGGTCGAAGTCGTGGATGTCGATATCTACGACAAGCCAGAAGACCTCGCGGTGCTCAACCCGTACAACAGCTTGCCCACGCTGGTGGACCGTGATCTGGTGCTCTACGAGCCCAACATCATGATGGAATATTTGGACGAACGGTTTCCGCACCCGCCGCTATTCCCGGTCTATCCCGTGGCGCGCGCGCAAAGCCGCTTGTGGATTTATCGCATCGACCGCGACTGGAGCCATTTGGTGGATAAACTTCAGGCCGAGGATGGCACCCCTGCCGAACTCGATAAGGCACGCAAGGAATTGCGCGAAAGCCTGATTTCGGTGTCGCCGATTTTCGCGGAAAAGCCCTTCTTCATGAGCGATGAATTCACCATCGTCGATTGCTGCGTGTTGCCGATTCTGTGGCGCTTGCCGGAGATCGGCGTTCGCCTGCCGGAAACCAAGGCCACCAAGCCGCTGCTGGATTACAAGGCGCGACTTTTGGAACGCGAATCCATTCAACAGAGTTTCTCGGAACAAGAACGCGAAATGCGCACCTGATAAGGGCAGCGCGGGAGCACAGAGCATGGCGATGACCTCGCACCGCCCCTACTTGGTGCGGGCCCTCAACGAGTGGATACTCGACAATAACTGTACTCCTTACATTCTCGTGAACGCTTATGCCGCTGGCGTGGAAGTGCCACAGAACTTCGTGAAGGACGGGCAGATTGTTCTCAATATCGCGCCAATCGCGGTGCAGGGCTTGGTGATGAACAATGAGGGCCTGGAGTTCAATGGCCGCTTCGGCGGCATTCCCACGCGCGTCTATGTGCCCATCGATGCGGTGATGGGCATCTACGCCCGCGAAAACGGGCAAGGCATGATCTTTGAATATGAAGGCAGCGGCACGCCACCGCCGCCCGCGCCGGTCACGGCGCTGGATGAAAACGCATCAGCCGCCGCCGTGCCGTCGAGCAAAGCCAAGCCCAAGGGCAAGCCTTCGCTCAAGGTGGTTAAGTAAAATTCATTGTCGTAAGCTGTCCAGCCCTGAAATAGGTTGATACCCTTTTCAGGACTGAACATCACACGCAAAGTTATAACAAATACCCTCCCCAACCCCCTGCCCACGAGTGGGCAGGGGGCTAAAATTTCCCTTGCCGCTTGTGAGACTCAGTAAGAATAAAGGCATTACCCTTGCTATTTTTTTTTGACAATTTTTTATATTGCCATCCAAAAGCAGTGATTGCTGTGACTGAGAACCAATACCGGAGATAATAAATGAATAGAACGAAACTAAATTTTCTTATGCTGGCGTGTGCTTTATCAGGTAGCGTTTATGCGCAAAAACAGAGGGAAGGTGCGATTACCGAAGATATTTTCTATCAACATCTAGCGTTAGCGCTTCGTGCCGTTGGCCCAAGCAACTGTGCGAAGGATGCACCAAAGGGCTTCTCAACTATTGCACAGTGTAATTCTGTCGAGGGCGTTGATCCAACGAAGGCAGAGTTCTTCGCTTCCGATTACCTGGAATATATCAGGGCGCTGGACGTTACAGCACTGACTAAGGGCGTGTGTGATGCAGCTGGCGCGAATATTACTGTAAACGAGATGTTGGACCGGCTAGTCGCCAATGAAGAGAATGCCAGAGACCAGAAGGTGGAATATTTCCAGCAGCGTGGAGAGGCGCTTCTTGGTCCTCAAGAATTTCAAAACCTACTGGATTGGGGAAATAAAAATCTCAGACCCAGCATCCGAGAGAGTGGCGGCATGTCGTTAACTGATCCGGCCTTCGCAAGCTTGGTTAGGTCTGGGGAGTTCCCTGCGGATGGGCTGCAGAATAGGATCTGCAGCGCAATGAATTGAATAGTTATAGGATTAACATTATGAAAAGTATAAGAAAGGTTCTTGGATTACTAGCAGTAATGTTTGTTGCAGCGTTCTACACGCAGTCGGCATCTGCCACCTGCACGACTAGTAGCGATTATAGGATGGGTACCAGTTGGTATGGGCAAGTGTATGGTGGCGTATCTGCGTCCTTGATTTGCTCGATAGCGGTAATCTACGGAGACGCCACCGCTCCTATCGTGGAAACTGGGACAAATAGTGACGTAAAGCCTGCATTTTGGCCCAGAGAGCTATTTGCACCGCTTTACTACAATCCCATTTATAAGGACTTGGTGAACTGCCTCAAAGGTAGGTTTCAAGACTTAGCTAACTACATCGGCCCGCTGGGCGAGCTAACTCAATCGTGGGACTATTGGAACACTGGGGTGGCGGGCTGTTACATCCCTAACATAGGTGGATAAGTCCTTTCGGTAGTCGATGGTGGCTCCACCCCAAGAGCCACTATTCTCACGATGATTGTGGACCGCCGCATTTGCATAAGATTGATCTCCCCTCAGACCACCCCGTCCGCCTACGGCGGCCACCCTCTCCTGCCCGCGCAGCACGTGGCCACCCACCGCAGCGGCCACAAGAACGACCGCAATGATGCGCACGCCATCCTGCGCGCTGGCCGCGACAGCCAGATCAAGGCCGTGCCCATCAAAAGCCCCCAGGCGCTGGTCATGCAGGCGCTGCACCGCGCGCGCAGCGGCTACGTGGGCCGGCGCACGGCCCTGAGCAACCAGATGCGCGGGCTGCTGCTCGCACACGGCATTGCCATGGCCAAAGGCCATGCGGCTTTGCTGCACGGGGTATCACGGGTGATTGAAGATGTCAGCCAGCCCGTGCCCGAAGTTAGGGTGGGGTGGTGCCCAAGATTGAATCAAAAACACTCTAGCGCTGCACACGAATCTGCGCCAAAAGCGCTTCGATGGCGTTGCGCTGGGCGGTGTCGGTGCTGAAGCTGAGCGCGCGCTGGGCGTGGCCTTCGGCTTCTTGTGCGCGGCCTTGGTTGAGGCGGATCGAGGCCAGGTTGTACCAGAGCCCGGCATCACGCGGGCGGATGCGCAGGGCGCGTTCGGTGAGCGCAGCGGCGCGTTCAAAATCGCCGCCTTGCAGCGCGGTGTTGATGTCGGCATCGAGAGGCGTCGGTGCTATTACCGGAGGGCGGGGAGGCGGCGCGGTGATGACCGCGGGGTTGATCACGACGGACGAAGAGGAGTTGGGATCAGGCGTTTCTACCGGCGGAGGCGGGAGTGTGCGGCCGCTGGGCGGTACGGGCGTGGGCGGCTCGGTGCCGGGGTGGGAGTACGTGCTGCTGGTACAGCCGCCGAGCAGGAGCAGCGTGAGCGAGAGAAAAGCGAGCTTGTGCATCGGGCGATGGTCCTCGGTCGGAATCAGCGGTTGCGGTTGATGAGGCGGTCGAAGAAATTGTCGTTGACCACGCAGGACCACGCCAGATCCACGCGGTTGGCGTCACGGAAAGGCAGAACGCGGGTTTGGCTGCAATTGCGCCGTGCGGGATCGGCGGCGGCGTAGCGGGAGACCTCGTCCCACACGATGCCGGCGGGTTCTTGGAAGGGGCGCGGCTGGATGTCGAGACGGCTCATCAGGTCGGTCCACACGCGCAGCGCGCCGGTGGCGCCGGTGAGG
>JAIRJU010000263.1 GCA_031260485.1 Pseudomonadales bacterium
CTTTTTGGTAACACTGTCCTCCCAGCTCGCGCATCTGGTCGCAGATTTGCCGCTGGCGCTGCGCGGTGCGTACTTCAACACCTATGTGCGCGGCGTGAAAGGCAGTTCCGGCATCGGCATCGGCCAGGCGGTATTGTGCGACCACGGCGATCTCTTCAGCGTGCCGGATGAACCCTGCACCGACATCGAGGCCGCTGTGCTGGAATGGCATGGACTGCTGCGGCGCGTGCAACAGGAAATCAAGCACGAAGAAAGCTCGCTCGGCAAGCTGGTGAACGATAGTGTGTCCAGCATCTTTCGCACCTATTCTTCGCTACTGGAAGATCAAGCGCTGATCGGCAAAGTGGAACAAGAAGTCCGTAACGGCAACTGGCTGCCCGGCGCTCTGCGCAAGAGCGTGCAGTATTTCGCCGACCTGTTCCTGGCGATGGAAGACCCTTACCTGCGCGCGCGCCACGAAGACATTCATCACCTCGGCAACAAACTGCTGGCGTCGCTGCAAGGCAGTAGTTCGTTGATCGAGCGCGTGGCGCAGATCGAGCAGGTGATATTGGTGGGCGATGAAGTCAGCATTTCCGACATCGCCGCAGTGCCGGGCGAAAAACTGGCGGGCATCATCTGCTTCGGCGGCTCTACGCTGTCGCACACCGCGGTGCTGGCCAACGCGCTCGGCGTACCCGCGGTGATGGGCGTGGGCCTGCTCAAGAATCTGCGCAACCGCGAACGCTTCATCGTGGACGGCAACAGCGGCCAGATCGTGCGCTATCCCACAGACCTGCTCTGCGCCGAATTCCAGCGTTTGATCGCCGAAGAAAAGCAACTGCTCAGCAAACTTTCCGCATTGCGTGACCTGCCCGCGCTGACACCCGACGGCTTTGCGATTCGTCTTTTTACCAATTCTGGCCTTCTGGCGGATTTGTCGCCCGGCCTGCGCTATGGCGCGGAGGGCATCGGGCTGTACCGCACCGAAATTCCCTTCATGGTGCGCGACAGCTTTCCCAACGAACAAGATCAGGAAAATGTCTACCGCCAGGTGTTTGCCGCCTACGCGGGCAGGCCGGTGTACATGCGCACCTTGGACATCGGCGGCGACAAGCAACTGCCCTATTTCCCCATCGACGACGAAGACAACCCCGCGCTCGGCTGGCGCGGCATCCGCTTCACACTCGACAACATCCAACTGCTGATGACACAAGTACGCGCCATGCTGCGCGCCGCCGGCACCGAAGGCGATCTGCACATCCTGCTGCCGATGATCAGCGCCACCGAAGAATTGAATACCTTCAATGAATTATTGGCAGAGGCGCTGAAGCAACTCAACGAAGAAGGCATAGCCGTGCGCCGGCCCAAAACGGGCGTGATGGTGGAAGTGCCCGCGGCGATTTCGCAACTGCCGTTCTGGCGCCGCCGCATCGATTTCGTCTCGATCGGCTCCAACGATCTGAGCCAATACCTGCTCGCGCTCGACCGCAACAATGCCCGCGTCGCCAACCGCTACGACCACATTCACCCCGCGGTGATCCAGGAATTGTATCGAGTGGTCCGTATCGCGCAGGAGCACGAATTACCGCTGAGCCTCTGCGGCGAAATGGCCTCCGACCCGCTCGCCGTGATTCTCCTGGTCGGCATGGGCATCGAAACGCTCAGCATGAGCGCCACCAAACTGCCGCGCATCAAATACCTGATCCGCGCCCTGCCCCGCCGCCGCGCCGCCGCCGTTCTGGAACAGTGCCTCACGCTCGACAACGTGCAAGACATCCGCGCGCTACTGCACAGTACTTTGCATACGCTGCATTTGGGGGAGTTGGTTAAATAAGGGAGTTGGTTAAATAGCGCCCTCAGAACACTTTCTTGAGAGATCGAAAATATTCCGATGTAAGTGCACAGGTTTTGTTGGTATCCGCGCCCCGATCGCCACCGAAGATAAATTCCCCTCCTGTGGACACATCCACACCGATCGCTGCCGGAGGTTCAATTCCCCTCCTGTGGAGGGGTGCCCGCAGGGTGGGGTGGTCTGCCGTAGGCAGCGGAAGTGCTACACGAGAAATCCTCACCACCCCGTCCGCCTGCGGCGTCCACCCCTCCACAGGAGGGGAATTATCCTTCGGCAAGTGATGGACACCCTTCCACAGGAGGAGAATTTATCTATCGCCCCTCGCGGACAACTCCACCACTGCACACAGGACAATTCCCTTTCTGTGGAGGGAGGGGGTTCTCGCTATTATTTTGAACGAAAAGTCAGTATCAATTGACTTCAGCGCGTTCAGCCTGATTACGCTTGGCTTGGGCGTAGACGGCTTCGAAATTGATCGGCGCCAGCATCAGCGCGGGGAAGCTGCCTTTGGTGACGAGTGCGTCCACGGCTTCGCGGCCATAGGGGAAGAGTACGGAGGGGCAGGTAATGCTCAGCACCTGTTCCAGACGTTCGCCATCGAGGCCAGCCACTTCAAAAATGCCGGCTTGCTGCACTTCCACCAGGAACACGGTTTTGTTGTCTTGCTTTACGTCGGCGGTCAGGCGCAGCACCACTTCATGAATGCCGTCTTCAATGGGTTTGCTGCGGCTGTTGATGCTGAAATTGATTTGCGGGGCGTAGGCGCGGCGAAAGGATTCCGGCGTATCGGGCGCTTCAAAGGAGGCATCTTTGATGTAGAGGCGCTGCACGCCAAAGCGTACTTGCGGCTCATCGGCCTCGGCGGTGGGTTGCGCTGCCTGGATGTCGTTCTCTGCTGCCATGAGTCACCTATGTTTGTGGGGTTGATTTAACGTATTACTTACTAGGGCTATTCGCTAGCGAACCCTAGCGAGATCTAGCGCACTACGGGCAAGCCCTGCGTATACCATTCCGACATGCCGCCGGACATGCGGCTGACCTGCGTGAAGCCGCGCTCACTCAATAGCTTCACCACTTCAGCCGCCTGGTGCCCCATTTGGCACACCACGACGATGGGGCGGTCTTTCTTTTTGTCGAGTTCCACCACGCGCTCGCTCAGCTTGCCGAACGGAATGTTGACCGCCTCCACGATGTGGCCGCGTTCAAAATCCTTGTGCTCGCGTATATCGAGCACCAGGGCGTTGTCGCGGTTGATCAGCAGGGTGGTTTGTTGCGGGCTCAAGCCTTTGCCGGCCTTGGCGCTGAGATAGGCGAACAAGGCCGCAAACAGAGCCAGCCAGAGGCCGGACAGCATCCAGTGAGTGACAAGAAATTCTATGAAGCGGGCCATGCGGGACGTCGTATGAGTGCCAAAAAAAATCGGGCGGGGCGCGAGGAGCGCGGAGTATACACAGGCAAACTGCATAAGTCAGTGCCAGCGCTGGATTCACCTGGGGGCTGTCTTTAGAATCCGGGGCTGTCTCCTTCTACCCCGTGCGGCACCTCATGACCACGACTGACGGCCCTAGCGTTTTGTTGATCCTCGATGGCTGGGGCCACCGCCTCGAGCGCGACCACAATGCCATCGCGCTGGCCCACACGCCGGTGTGGGATCGCCTCATGCGCGAGGCCAGCCATACGCTGATCCATACTTCCGGCATGAAAGTGGGGCTGCCCGAGGGCCAGATGGGCAATTCCGAAGTCGGCCACATGAACCTCGGCGCGGGCCGCGTGGTGTATCAAAGCCTCACCCGCATCAACAAGGACATCAGCGACGGCGGCTTTTTCCAGAATCCCGCGCTGACCACGGCGGTAGATAAAGCACTGCAAAGCGGCGGCACGCTGCATGTGGTGGGCCTGCTTTCCGATGGCGGCATTCACAGCCACGAAGACCACATCGCCGCGCTGCTGACACTGGCCGCCGCCAAAGGCTGCCGTAAACTCGCGCTGCACGCGCTGCTCGATGGCCGCGACACGCCGCCGCGCGCCGCCGCGCCTTCGCTCAGGCGTTTCACGCAGCTATTCAAGGAGCTAGGCTATGGCGCCATCGCCAGCCTCAGTGGCCGCTTCTTCGGCATGGACCGCGATCAGCGCTGGGAGCGCGTAGAGGCTGCCTGGCGTGCCATCGCCGAAGGCGAGGCCGCGTATCACGACAGCGACGCGCTCCACGCCCTCGACGCCGCCTATGCGCGCGGCGAAAGCGATGAGTTCGTCAAACCCACCGTGCTCCATGCCGAGGGCGCGCCAGCAACGCGCATCGAAGACGGCGATGTGGTGGTATTCATGAACTTCCGCGCCGACCGCGCGCGTGAGTTGAGCCAAGCCTTCGCCGATAGCGCCTTCACCGGCTTTGTGCGCCG
>JAIRJU010000305.1 GCA_031260485.1 Pseudomonadales bacterium
GGTGGGCCGCGCCCTTAGCCAGGGGGCGCCCGCAAGTACATCCATGTAGGGCTCGGCTCGCGCCATCCCTGGCGCTCGACGCCCCTGGATAAGGGCGAGGACCACCAGAGGCTTGCGTCTTGCTTTAGTGTTCCGCACAAGTGTCAAAAATGTTTACTCATGCGTAACTCATTTGTTCAACGATGCGCAGCCGGTAGCCCGAGTGCGCCTCCGGGGGCGTCGAGCGCCAGGGATGGCGCGAGCCGAGCCCTACATGGATGTACTTGCGGGCGTCCCCCGGCTGCGCACTCGGGCTGCCGGCTGCAACAGACTTGATGCGGGAATCGCATCTTGGCGCACTCTTTATCAAGCCCTGATCCTTACTAGGCGATCATAAAAGAGCCGCCCGCTTGCATACTTTGAGCATCGCGTTTGCGCTGCGTCAGATGTAGCGGCGGACGCGCTGCACACAAATAGCGCATACTGCACTCACCCGTGGTTTTGAAAGGGAGCCTCGTGAGCCCATCGACAATACCAGACGATCTGGATCCATCCGCCCTGGATCGCTTGCTACATGCCTGTGGCATCGCCAGCGAATTCATCGAGTTTTCCGGCAATATCAAGCAGATACCACTGCCGCACCGCTATCACATGTTGCAGGTCATGGGGCAGGCGCCAAAGGATGCCGCGGCGTTGGAGGCGGCGCTCTGGCACATCGAGGCGCAGCGTTTTCAGGGTTTGCCTGCGGTTCTGCCGGTGGCGGCACAGGCGGGGCGGGTGGAGTTGTGGTTTTCCGCCGCCAACCTGGCGCTGCCTTGCCAATGGCGCATTGCCTGTGAGGAGGGCGGCGAGTTTGCCGGCGAAGGGCAGCCTGCTGCCTGGGCGCAGGGCGCGAGCGCTTGGTTCGAGCAGGAGACCTGGCAGGCACGGCAGTTGGAGTTGCCGAGCTTGCCTTATGGCTATCATCGCTTGAGCGTAAGGCAGGGCGAGCGGCAGTGGCAGACACTCCTGATCGTGGCGCCCGAGCGCGCCTGGCAAGGCGCGGCGCTGGCTGAGGGCAAACGGCTGTGGGGGTTGTCGATACAGTTGTATACGGCGCGCACGCTGGACGATTGCGGCATCGGTGATTTTGCGGCGCTCTTGCACACCGTGGAGTGCGCTGCGGCGAGCGGGGCGGATTTCGTGCTGCTCAATCCGCTTCATGCGCTCGATCCGCGTTACCCGGAAAACGCCAGCCCTTACAGCCCCAGCGATCGCCGCTTTCTCAATCCGCTTTACATCGCGCTGCATCAGGCGCCGCTGTTCATGAGCGAGAGCGTTCAGCGCCTTTGGCACAGCCCTGCGCTGGCGGCGCAATTGGCGCAAGTGCGCGCGTCGCCAGAGGTGCTTTACGCGCAAGTGAGCGCGCTGAAGTATCAGGTGCTGGAGCAGTTGTACGCCGAGTTTCAGCACAATGAACTGGGCATCGAGGCGCGTGAAGAATTCAGCCTATGGCGTCAGCACGCGGGCGAGCCTCTGGCGCAGTTCGCGGCCTTTCAGGCGGCGTTGGCGCCGCCTGGCAGCGTGGCCGCCAGCGCCGCTTATCAAGCCTGGTTGCAGTGGCTAGCGCAGCGTCAGCTTGAAAGCTGCCAATGCCGTGCGCTGGCCTTGGGCATGGCGCTGGGGCTGGTGCGCGATCTGGCGGTGGGCAGCAGCAGTGATGGCTGCGAGGTGCAGAGCAATCAACAGCAGTATTGCCTCGCCGCACGCATCGGCGCGCCGCCCGATAACTTCAACCCCGATGGTCAGAATTGGGGCCTGCCGCCGCTCTTGCCCGCGGCGCTACAAGCGGATGAATTGCGCCTGTTCCGGCACTTGCTCCACAGCAACATGCGCGCTTGCGGCGCCTTGCGCATCGACCATGTGCTGGGTTTGTGCCGCTTGTGGTGGTGCCCCAGCGATGGCAGCAACGCCACGGGCGCCTACGTGCATTACCCGGTGGATGCACTGTTCGCCTGTTTGCGGCTGGAAAGCGTGCGTCAGCGTTGTGTGGTGATTGGCGAGGATCTTGGCGTGGTGCCGCCGCTCATCCGCGGCTATCTGGAACGCGGCGGCATTTATTCCAATTGTGTGTTCTACTTTGAAAAGTACGACAATTGGCATTTTCGCCAGCCCCAGGATTACAAGTGGCAGGCTTTGGCCATGCAGGCCAATCACGACGTGGCGCCGCTCGCCGCCTGGTGGCGAGGCAGTGATCTTGAGTTGCGGCACCATCTGGGCCTGATTGCTAGCCCAGAACAGTTGCAGCGGGAATTGGCCTGGCGCCGCGGTGAGCGCGGCCAGCTTTTGCAGTGGCTGGACGAGCAGCAACTCTTGCCCGCACAATGGCAGGCTCGCCCGCTCGATGCACCGCTTGATGACGCCTTGCAGCTTGCGCTTACCCAGGCGCTTGGCCGCGCCGCCTCGCGCTTGCTGTCGGTGCAGGTGGACGACCTGGTTGGCATGGAACAACCGGTCAATATTCCTGGCACCAGCAGCGAATATGCCAACTGGCGGCGCAAACTTCCCATGGACATCACCACGATTTTCGCGCAGCCCTCGGTGCAAGGGCTGCTGACCGCCTTGCGCGAGGCGCGCGGCACTTGATTGCAGATAACGGCTCAGCATGACCAGCAGTAAGATCTCTCCTCCCGCCCGTCCGCAGCCAGCTCCTGGCCCGGACAAATACGCGTTGATTCCCGCCGAGGCAGTGAATCTGCTCATCAAAGGCCGCTACGCCAACGTGTTCGAGTGGCTCGGAATGCACGCGCATCCCAGCGGCGCGCGCCAGGTCAGCGTGTTTCTGCCCGGCGCGCTGGCGGTGGAGTTGGTGAATTCCACCGGCAAGCGCAGTCTTGAAAGTTTGCAGATGATTCATGAAGAAGGCTTGTTCAGCGGCCTGCTCGGGCGCAAGCGGCAAGTGCCTTATCGTTTGAAGGTGCGTTATCCGCACGCCGAGGTGGTGGTGGACGACCCCTATCGTTTTCCGGCGCTGCTCGACGCCACCGATCTCTATCTCTTCAGCAACGGCACCCAGGAGCAAGCCTGGCGCTTCATGGGCGCCAATCACCGCGTGGTCGATGATGTTGCTGGCGTGCTGTTCGCGGTATGGGCGCCCAACGCCAAGCGCGTGTCGCTGGTGAGCGCCGCCAACCACTGGGATGGCCGCGTGCACGTAATGCGGCAGCATCCGGGCGCGGGCGTGTGGGAAATCTTCATTCCCGGCATGGCAGCGGGCACGCCCTACAAGTTTGAAATACTGACGCCCGATGATCGCCTGCTGCCGCTCAAGGCCGATCCTTATGCGCGCCTGATGGAGCTGCGCCCCGGCACCGCGGCGCGGGTGCCTGCGCCAGATTCCTATGAATGGCAGGATCGCGCCTGGATGGAGCAGCGGCGCGGGCAAAGCCACCATGCGCAACCGCTTTGTATCTATGAAGTGCACGCGAGCTCATGGAAGCGCCATGCCCATGCTGATAGCGATGGCGAACGCGCGGCGCTCAGTTATCGTGAACTGGCGGATGATCTCTTGACCTACGTGCAATGGTTGGGCTTTACCCATGTGCAACTGCTGCCAGTGAGCGAATTTCCCTTCGATGGCTCGTGGGGTTATCAACCTTTAGGTTTTTATGCGCCTACCAGCCGTTTGGGAACGCCCGATGATTTCCGCTATTTTGTCGATCGCGCGCATCAGCTTGGCCTGGGCGTATTGCTCGATTGGGTGCCAGGGCACTTTCCCAGCGACAGTCATGGCCTTGCGCTGTTCGATGGCACGCATCTTTATGAACACGCCGATCCGCGCAAGGGCTTTCATCCTGATTGGAACACCTGTATCTACAACTATGGCCGCGCCGAAGTGCGCAGCTACCTGCTCAGCAACGCTCTGTACTGGCTCAGCGAATTCCACCTCGACGGTTTGCGCTTCGATGCGGTGGCGTCGATGCTGTACCTCGATTACAGCCGCCAGCACGGCGAATGGATTCCCAACCACAGCGGCGGGCGCGAGAACTTTGAAGCCATCGAGCTCTTGCGCGACATCAATGCGCGCGCCTATTTCAATTTTCCCGGCGTGCTGATGGTGGCGGAAGAATCCACCGCCTGGCCGGGCGTGACGCGCTTCATCGAAAGCGGCGGCTTGGGCTTTGGTTTCAAGTGGAACATGGGCTGGATGAATGACACACTGCGCTATCTCGCGCGCGATCCGGTGCATCGCAAGTTTCACCATAACGAAATGACGTTCAGTTTGCTGTACAGCTTCAGCGAAAATTTTATTTTGCCGCTCAGCCATGACGAAGTGGTACATGGCAAGCGCTCCATTTTGGAACGAGTGCCAGGCAACGATGCCGACAAGTTCGCCACGCTGCGCGCGTACTATCTCTTCATGTGGACACATCCTGGCAAAAAGCTATTGTTCATGGGCAATGAATTCGCCCAGCGTGATGAATGGCGGCACGAGCACAGCCTCGATTGGCATCTGTTGCAGTACGCGCCGCATCAAGGCGTACAGCACCTGGTGCGTGATCTCAATCAGCTTTATCGCCAGCAGAGCGCCTTGTACGAGTTGGATTCCTCGGGCGAAGGTTTTGAATGGATCGAAGCCAATGCTTACGAACACTCCTGGTTTTGTTACCGCCGCAAAGGCCGCGTGACGGGCGATGAGGTCGTGGTGCTGCTCAATTTCACGCCTACGCCACACCTGGGGCTGCGCGTTGGCGTGCCCGAGGGCGGCTGGTATTACGAGCGTCTCAACACCGATGCGCAGGAATACGGCGGTAGCGGTGCAGGCAATCTCGGCGGCCTGCACGCCGAACCGATTCCCGCGCATGGCCTGCCGTGGTCGCTGCTGGTGCGCTTGCCAGGGCTCGCGGGCCTCGTGTTCAGCAGGTCTTAGATCATGGCTTATGTCATCGCGCCCGCGCCGCATCATCCGCTCGGCAGCCACTACGATGGCAAGGGCACGCATTTTGCGCTGTATTCCGCTCATGCGGAGAAGGTGGAACTGTGTCTTTTCGATGCCAGCGGCAGCCAGGAATTGCAGCGGCTGGTGCTGCCGAGCTATGAGCGGCAGGTGTTCAGCGGCTACGTGGCAGAGCTGCAACCGGGCGCGGTTTATGGTTATCGTGTCTATGGCCCGCATCAGCCCGAGCTTGGGCATCGTTTCAACCACCATAAACTGCTGCTCGATCCTTATGCGCGCCGCGTGGCGGGGCGTTTCGCCTGGTCGGATCTGCATTATGGTTATCAACCGGAACATCCAGAACAGGATCTGAGCTTCGATACGCGCGACAACGCCGCCTCGATGTTCAAGGCCGTGGTGTGCGCAGAGCCGCCGCCGCGTGTGCTACCACGGCCACGTCACAGCGCCGCACGCACCGTGATCTATGAAGCGCATGTCAAAGGGCTAACCATGACGCACCCCGCGCTGCCGCCAGAGTTGCGTGGCACCTTTGCTGGCCTCGGCCATGCGGCGCTCGTTACGCATCTGAAAACACTCGGCATCACCATGTTGGAATTGATGCCTGTGCAGGGTTTTGTTTCCGAACATTTTCTGACGCAGAAAAACCTCAGCAATTATTGGGGCTACAACACGCTGACGTTCTTCGCGCCGCATCAAGCCTATTTGTGTCACGACGATCCGTTGGAATTCCGCGCGCTGGTGCAAACGCTGCACGAGGCGGGCATCGAAGTGATTATTGACGTAGTGTTCAACCATACGGCGGAAGGTGGCAGATTGGGGCCTACCCTGAGTTTCAAGGGCATCGACAACCTCAGCTATTACCGCCTGCAAAACGAAAATCCCCGCTATTACATCAACGATACCGGCTGCGGCAATACCTTCAATGTCAGCAATCCGGCAGTGTTGCGGTTGGTGATGGATGCGCTGCGCTATTGGGTGGTGGTGATGCAGGTCGATGGTTTTCGCTTTGATCTCGCTACCATCCTGGGGCGTGAGCACCATGGTTTCGATGTCGGCAGCGGTTTCTTCGACGCCTTGTATCAAGATCCGCTGCTCTCAGGCGTGCGCCTGATCGCCGAGCCCTGGGACATCGGCCCTGGCGGCTACCAACTGGGCAATTTCCCCAGCGGCTGGAGTGAATGGAACGATTGTTATAGAGATACCATCCGGCGTTACTGGCGCGGCGATGCGGGCGTTTTGCCCGAGTTCGCGCGGCGCGTGCATGGCTCCAGCGACATTTTTGAACATTCAGGAAGGCGCCCTTCAGCCAGCATCAACTTCGTTGATAGCCACGATGGCTTCACCTTGCAGGATTTGGTCAGCTACCGGGATAAACACAATGACGCCAACCAGGAAGACAACCGCGATGGCCACGCTGAAAATTACAGCGACAACTACGGCGTGGAAGGGCCCACCGAGATCGCCGAGATCAACGTGATTCGCCAGCGCCAGCGCCGCAATCTCTTGGCTACGCTGATTCTGTCGCAAGGCTTGCCGATGCTGAGTGAAGGCGACGAACTGTGCCGCACTCAGCAGGGTAACAACAACGCCTACTGCCAGGACAACGCGCTGAACTGGATCGACTGGCAAGCCGCTCAGAGCGAAGAAGCGCAACAACAATTGGCGTTTACGCGGCGCCTTCTGGCGTTCAAACAGGCGCAGCCCTGGATTTGGCCGCCGAACTACGTGCACGAGAATGTGAACCCGCAGGATCCGGTGATCCTGTGGTTCAACCGCGATGGCGAAATCATGCAGCCGATGCACTGGGGGCAACATCAAACGCGCACGCTGGGGTATCTGGTGGGTGAATTCGCACAAAGCCCCTCGCGGCGCATGTTGGCACTGTTCAACGCGGGTTCCTCGCCGCTCGATTTCACGCTGCCTTATGCCGAGGAGGGACTGCGTTGGACGCTGGTGCTCGACACTCGTTTCGACACCGGCCTGCCGCCTGACGCCAACAACGATCACCACAGCAACAACGATAACAATAACAACAACGGCGACATCCACGACCACTATTCGATGCTGGCGTATTCCGCGGTAATTCTGCTCGCGGGGCTGGTTGACGACGAGGAATCCTTGCGGTGACAGCAGATAAAAATTTCAGCGACGACTACCCCTGGCTAGGCATGGATAGCCGTTCGATCCAGCAAGATCTGTCGCGCCATTATCATCTGACCCTGGGGCGTGCGCAGGCCGTCTGTGGCGAGCATTATATTTACCAGGCCGCGGCGCTCACCGTGCGCGACCGCCTGGTGGAACGCTGGGCCAGCACGCGCGATGCCTATCAGCGGCTGCGGCCACGCCGCGTCGCCTATCTGTCGCTCGAATACCTGATGGGGCGCGCGCTCAGCAATGCCGTGCTCAACCTCGACATGGATGCGGCATTGGCAGAGGCGCTGCAGGGCTTTGCTTGCCCCTTGGAGGAAGTGCAAGCGCAGGAGCGTGATGCGGGCTTGGGCAATGGGGGTCTGGGGCGTCTCGCCGCCTGTTTTCTCGATAGCTGCGCCACGCTGGGCTACCCCGTTACCGGCTATGGCATTCGCTACGATTATGGTATTTTTCACCAAAAGATCAAAAATGGCTACCAAGTGGAAGTGCCCGACAGTTGGCTGGAAAGCGGCACGCCTTGGGAAATCGTGGCCCACGATGCCACTCAGCATGTCAAATTCGGCGGCCATACCGAAACCTGGACCGACGACAAAGGCCGTTTCCGTGTGCGCTGGGTGAGCAACGCCGACGTGCTGGCGGTGCCGCACGACGT
This sequence comes from Pseudomonadales bacterium, assembly GCA_031260485.1. Classification (GTDB taxonomy): domain Bacteria; phylum Pseudomonadota; class Gammaproteobacteria; order Pseudomonadales; family Pseudohongiellaceae; genus CAILUG01. The sequence goes on from JAIRJU010000305.1 coordinate 7,719, forward strand.
GCCGATTCCCGGCTACCGCAATGCCACGGTAAATACCTTGCGCCTTTGGCGCGCGGATACCAGCGAGCGTCTGTCGCTGGCGGATTTCAACAGCGGCCAATACGAAGGCGCCGTGCATCAGGCGAATGAGGCGGCGCAGATCTCGATGGTGCTCTATCCCAATGATGTCAGCGTCAACGGCAAGATCCTGCGGCTGCGGCAGCAGTATTTTCTCAGCTCCGCCAGCTTGCAAGATGTACTGGCGCGCTGGCATCGTGATCACGGCGCCAGCATGAAGGGCTTCGCCGACAAGAACCGCTTCCAGCTCAACGACACGCATCCCGCGGTAGCAGTGCCCGAACTGATGCGCATTCTGCTGGACGAGGAACTTTTGAGTTGGGACGCCGCCTGGGCCATCACGGTGGCCACCATGGCCTACACCAATCACACCTTGCTGCCGGAAGCGCTCGAACGCTGGCCGGTGTCGATGTTCAAGCAACTGTTGCCGCGCCTCATGGAAATCATCTATGAGATCAATCATCATTTTCTGTTGGAAGTGGCGGCAAAA
>JAIRJU010000309.1 GCA_031260485.1 Pseudomonadales bacterium
TGGCGATGATGGCATCCACGCGCGCATCGTCGATCGTGCGAGGCGTACCCGGTCTTGGCGCATCCAGCAAGCCATCGAGGCGACTCTCGATGAAGCGCGCTCGCCATTTCGACACCGTCTGCGGCGTGACGCGCTGGCGCACCGCCACCGCCTTGTTGTCAGCGCCTTCGGCGCACGCCAGCACGATGCGCGCTCGCAACGCGAGCGCTTGGGCCGTCTTGCGCCGCTGCGTCAGGCCTACAAGTTGCTCTCGTTCACAATCGCTCAACATTAGTTGTGCCTTCGGTCTTCCGCGCATCATTGTCCTCGTCGTGTCCATACCGTATACGACAAAGATGGGAATACTTTCAAATAATTCAATGAACTTCTAACTCAGGACACTAGCAGGAGATACCGTAAATGTTGACCGACATGCAGATTCGCGGCGCAAAGCCGTATGAGCGGCCCCGGAAACTGACGGATGGCAAGGGGCTGTATTTGCTGGTGGCGCCCAGTGGTGGGCGTTATTGGCGCTATGACTACTGTTTCAACGGTAGGCGACGGACGCTGGCCTTGGGGGTGTACCCCAAGGTGCCGCTGGCAAAGGCGCGGGAGCGGCATCAGCAGGCCCGGCAACAAATCATGGAGGGGGTTGAGCCGGTCGCTGTGGACAGGGGCGAGGCCAAGCGGGATTTCGAGGCGGTGGCGCGGCAATGGTTCGCGCACTGGAAGGCCGACCGCAACGCGCGCCATGCTCACTATGTCATCACGCGGCTGGAGGCGGACGTGTTTCCGGTGATTGGCCGTGTCGCGATAGCCGAGACTTCGGCGACTCATTTTCGGGACGTAGCGTACCGGGTCGAGCGTCGTGGTGCCGTGGAGATCGCCCGGCGTGTGTTGTCCACCTGTGGGCAGATCATGCGTTACGCCATTGCACATGACTTGGTTCAGCGCAACCCGGTTGCCGATGTTCGCCCATCGGATATTTTGCGACCGCGCAAGCGACGTAATTTTGCGCGCGTGACAGAACAGGAGGTGCCGGGGCTGCTGCGGGCGATTGATGGGTATGTCGGCGCGGAGCACACGCGCCTGGCGCTGCAACTGATGACGCTGACCTTCGTGCGTACCTCGGAACTGATCGGCGCGCGCTGGTCGGAGTTTGACCTTGAGCATGGTCGCTGGAACATTCCGGCCGAGCGGATGAAGATGAAGACGCCGCATATCGTGTCGTTGAGCCATCAGGCCAAGGCGGTTCTGACGAAGCTCAAAGCAATCTCCTTCGACCGCGAGTTGGTCTTCCCCGGCGACGTAAATCCGAGAAAACCCATGAGCAACAACACACTGCTGTTCGCCCTGTACCGTCTAGGCTACCGCAGCCGGATGACCGGTCACGGCTTCCGTGGCGTGGCCTCGACGATTTTGCACGAGCAGGGTTGGCCGCACGAGCACATCGAGTTGCAGTTGGCGCATCAGCCGCGCAATGCGGTCAGCGCGGCTTATAACCACGCACAGTACTTGGAGCCGCGAGCGCGGATGATGCAGGCATGGGCCGATCATCTGGACAAGCTGCGCCAGCAGCCGGTGGAGGCGCGGCGCAAGCTGGCGGCGTGAGGTCGAAGGGTGCCCCCGACAGGTGATACTCGCGGGGGCGTCTTTTGCAACACTTCGTCGTCATCCACCAATGCGTTGCGATTACGTCTGGTGTTGCCTACGATTGAAGCGTTCCCGCAAGGGGTTTGTGAGTCTGGTTCCGCTTCGGCGTTGATCCAGCCAGCCCGGTGGCAATGACAAGTTGCCGGTGTCTGCGTCAGGGGTGCTTCGGTACCCCTTTGTCTTCTCTACGCCTCCCTTTTCCTCTCGGCCCACTGATCCAATGTTGAAGTTAGTGGGACATTTACAAGGTTTTGCAGGATAGCCTGCGGCTTACTATTGGGACACATTGCGTCCCATGAACTGTACGCAATTTATCAAGGCGCGCGTCACCGAGCAGATCAAGAGCGAGGTCGCACGGATGGCGGCGCGCGAGATGTTGTCCGAATCGGTGTGGCTGAAACGCCTGCTCGTCCGGCAGATTCAGGCGGATCAAGGGGCGGTGGCAATACCCACCGCGCCGCACCGGATCAAGGCTGCTCAGCATCACGCGGCGCATCGTGCAGGCCGCTGTGATCGGCCTGTCCTGGTTCGGTTGTCGCCAGAGGATCGTCTGCTGCTGGATGCGCGCGCCGAGGCACGGGAGATGCCAGCGGCCACCTACATCGCCGCCCTGACCCGCGGCCATCTGCGGCAAATGGCCCCATTGCCCAAAGAGGAACTGCTGGCGCTGAAGCACAGCATCGGTGAGCTGTCCGCCATCGGTCGAAACCTCAACCAGATCGCCAAGGCCGCCAACTATGGTGGCCGTCTGCCGGATTCAGCACCGAAGTTCAGGGCGATGCTGAAGATATGCGAGGCGCTGCGCGATAACACCAGGGCGTTGTTGAAGGCGAATCTTGTCAGTTGGCAGAGCGGCTATGGCCAGAACGGTTAGGCTTGGACTTCCAGCATCGGCGAGCAGACTGCCAAGATTCGCTGTGGCGGTAGTCTTGCCGACACCGCCTTTGGTGGAGATAAGGGGGATGACCTACACGGCGCTCCCCTTGGGGTAATACGGGTACTTGCGACATGGTGTTCATTCCTGGCCGCTCGGTGGCGTTCGTTAGCGCGACGCCCATTCGATAGACCTGATGAAAAAAAGACACTGCAAATGCACCTTCTGGGGGGTGCATTTGCAAGATTGCAGATCGGCACAATATGCGGCAGCCCGCAACCCGGTCACTGCCTGGCTCGTTCATCGGCGTGGAGGACGTGTTACCGGGTGACGGCATGGGCGGTGGCCTCGCGTATCCGCCGACGTGCCTGCGCGAACTTGCCTTCCAGCGTGCGCTCGGTGATGCCCATGATGCCGCCGTAATGGCTGATGAGAACGGACATGATCGCCTCCTGTGTACGGACATGATCGCCTCCTGTGTACGGAAGCTCGAATACGGCGTGCCCCCTGGAGATTTCCCTAGCAATAAGGCCAGTAGTGCGCCGATGATGTTTTGATAAGTCGTTTCGGCGCGATCTGTAATGGGGTGTTCATTACATGCAGGATTCTTTCCTTCTCGCTTCAGCATATCTTGATGGTGTGTCTGCAATATTTGGATCTGGCGTTTCAAATTCCCCATCTCTATTTTCAAGGCTTGGCGTTCGATCAGGAGCGCTTGCCCCATTTCGAGCGTGATGACCGGATGGGAAATGCGCTCGGTGCGACTGAAAAGAAATCTAGGCCGTTGCTCGGGGTAATGCGTGCGCATCCATTTTTTGAGATCGAGGTGGCGAATCGTCAAGTCAGGCGATTCCCACAAGGTTTCGTCCGACTGCGTGATGCCGTTTCGGCCATACGGAATATCACCGTTGAAAATCGCATCGTAGATGCGCTCGGTGTAAAGTTGAAGTTCAGACCAGCGTGGGCAATCTATTTTTTCGAGGGGATTTGTCGGCGTCGGTATTCTACGCAGAATTTCCGGCTCGTATTTCAGCGAGCCTGCCCACCGGATGGCTGCTTCGATGGGGCGATAGAACACTTTGGAAACTTGGGGGTGGTCGCTCATAACTCTATCTCCTGGGAACCTCGCCAATGCTCCTTTCTCACATGATCCAGTGAGAGGCAGTTGCCTGCACGATGAATGTACGGCGTTAGTCTATGGTTTTTTGATGCCAGAGCTGGCTTCCGGCGGTGCCTTCGGAAGAATCCTGCTGGCTTCAGCGGCAGCACGTTGATCTGCTTCCAAGCTTGCGATTTTGGCATCCAGGGTCTTCACCTGTTGTCGAAGCGATTGATTCTCCTGCTCGGTAGCGGACCGTTGTCGATTTCCTTGCTCAACAGCCGTCAACAAATTTTTTTGTCATTGATCGCTTGAGGCATTGCCACCCTGTATTTGGAAGAACGACGCCATCGAAACGATCAATGTGAGTAAGGCCAATGCCGCCGTTAGGCCTACGGACCATACTGCAATGGTGATTTGCTTGCTTGTGGAACGGTCATATTTTTTATCACGCTCGTTCATTTGATCCATCAGGGTGGTTGCGGCCTCCACCAAGTCTTTAAGCGCAGTAGCTGACTCGGCGGTCATTTTTCCGGTCAATCTGGCCAGTGCCATTTCTTCAGTGCGTTCTTCTGCACGCTCGCGGGCCTGCTCCACAAGCAGGTTGCTTATAGGATTGAAGTGCTCCGCCTTCATGGACAGGGTTTCCATCGACGGTAAGTTCAAGGATTTTGAAAACCCTTCAGGCTCTCCAATCTTGGATCTGATACGATCAAGATCTGATGCCGGTTGAGTGATTTTTCCTAATTCATTCAACTCGGAGCTAATGCCAGAAAGCTCCGAAAGATTCACCGATTTTGCGATCTTATCGAATGCTTCCCGCGTCGGGCTGGCATTCGCAAGTGCTGAGAATGCCGCAGATTTCTTTAGGTTTTCATAAGCACTCAGCGTAGAGCTAAGTGCCGATGAACTCTTGCGGACCTGATCGAAAATACTCCGTGCCGAGCCAATGTTTTTTTCGAAAACTCGTTTCGTGCGCCGATGATAGTCATCTATCTCAGCATTGAGCAGTCGCACGAGAAAATCAACCGCTGTTTCGCCTTCTTGGCGAGTGACAGGATTTCGTTCATACGATTCTTCGCGGATGGTTTGCCATGCGTATGATTTTTCATAAGCATCAGAAATTCGTTCTATTTCCTCGTCTGAAAGACCTTTCACAGCATCGGCATCAAGTGGAACACGCTCTGGCTCGTCCTTTGAGACCAAGGTTAAACTTCCAATGCTCGGAAGAAATGCTCTGATCTGACTGACCGCATTACCGGGTTCTAGCTTTCTGAAATCCGTCATGTCAGGCATTCGCAGCGGATACAGATAAATGCGGCCTGCCGATGTTTCCACATCAGAAGCAGGCTCCCGAAAACGCTTCAGATTCAGCATGGGTTACTTGGCCCAGTACCAGTTTGTGAATTCGATTCCGTCATCGCCAAATCTCGTTTTTCCTAGCATCAGTGTCAGACCAATGAAGGCGGAAAGGCGGGAAAATTTGGAGAATCACAGGCCGCAAGTAGTGCTGTCGCGTAAGCAAATGCGGTCGTCTTGACGAATTCTGACGTGACAACGAAAGACCAGAAAAGAACGCCCAGAATCGCAATCATCGTAGCCAGCCACGATTGAACTGGCACAGAACTCAACAGCCCTCCGCTAACATTACAGGCGTGAAAGCCAATGACGAGCAAAGAGGCAATCGAGAGGAAGATGGCTGCTGGTTTCACGCCAAGAAGATTTCTCCTGAATCCGTAGTTGGTCAGTTCAGAAAAAACCAGTGGAAACTTCGAAGTGTCCCTGGTTGCTTCCCGCAGCCATTTGATAGAGGACTCACATGCCACTGTTGCATTCTTGATGTCTGCGGAGGCGTCTTCCACGTCCGTAAACTTAAGGCCGGAAATTCTCATCTCAAGAAACCGGCGGTAGCGTTGAAACGTGATGTGATCCAGTAGGCCGCTTTGATGCTGGAGTAGCATTTGCGTTGTCGGCGCACCTCCCCATTCTTTGAAAAGGCCCGGCTCGACTCGCTTTCCTCGTTCTCTGCCGAGGGAACTCAAGAGCATGAGGCCACCCAATGCAACAGCAGTTGAAGTCAGATTGATGACTTGATTCGAGTAGGCCGGAACAATTAGCAGGCCAGCTACCACTGGAACCAGCATCGCCAGTAATGCCGGATATAACCTGGCTTTCCGGTCATAGGGGTCAAATATGTTTCCGATCATTTTGTTCAATCCCCTTCCACCTGCGCATGGAAGGAAACGGGGGTTGATGTTTTCCAACCAGTACGATCGGGCATGTTGTGACTATGGCGCTTGGTTTGCCCTTTCGTTTGATGTACGTCTGCCCCACGTCGCAAGAACGCATTGGTGACGACTCGTCTGGGATGAGTCTCTGATTCCTTGGATGCTGAGACAAATGCCGTTTTTGTTGTTTGGGTGCCATGCGCAACCCTCGGCCCGACGATCCGGTTCAGAATTTTTGGTGACACGTTTCTCCTGCTGCCGTGATGTGGAACTTGGATAAACCGGCTCGTAGCCAGATTAACGCCGCATCGCTCTGCATAGTTCGCAACGTTGGCAAGGGCTTGAATTCCTGCATCCCCGGTTAGCAGCACCCCACGGTCTGCGAAGTTTCCATAGAGAATGACGCTGCTTTCGTTCTCGCACGAGGTTTCTCCGTCTTCCGCCAGAGTTTCAATCCCCCAGCTTTCGGCCACCTACGAGACCATTTTTTCAAGTGCGCGAGCGCCATAGCTTTTCAAAGCATCAGCAGAGGTTGCAGTCTTCGCCGCTGGTGTCTTATTGAACTGAGGAACAAGCTCCAAGTACCAATCAAGTGTTGGCGAGAGCACATAAAAATCTCCGATCCGTGCCCCCGTAAATGGCTCATAGACTGGAACCCCTTTTTTTGCGGCAAATTCTTCGAGGCGGTAAGCGTACGAGAGGAGGTCTTTCAATCCTTCCGCCAGACTTTGGTCGGTGATTCGACCGTCTTTGAACCAGCGACGAATTTCATCAGCATGTTCCCATGGCCGATGTACCCAAACCTCGCCTACTGTCAGTTGCTCAAGAACAACCTCAAGCCCAGATGCGTGGTCTGCATCGGGATGGGTATTCACGATGTAGTCAACGTGTGTCGTGTTGTAGTATTTCTTGATGTGATCGACCAACGCCTGACCAGATTCCTTGGTGCCACCGTCAACCACCATTACTTTGTAGTTGCCGTCCTCGCCATAGCGAACCGCAATGGCATCACCGCTTTTGTCGCCATTGCCGACCGGCAAAAAATCAATCTCATAACCGACGCCTGGCATTTTCCAGACCCCTCATTCTTCAAATTCCGCGCTGTTGAACTTCAACACGTTGCAGTTTTCTTTGACCGCGCGTTGAAGGCTATCGTCAAATCCGGTCGGGGACTCAGACTGAATTTCGACGGCGATCCGAACCTGCACGCCAGTACGTACCGTAAATTGCTGCACGACTTCATCCACTACATCGGCGAACTGCCGTTTGGCCTGGATCGGGTCGAGGTCTATGGTGGCGTAAAACCGCTTCTTGGCGATGGCAGCACCGCCGTTTGCATTGCCGCCACTTCCAGAGTCTTCGACACGAAAAGGAGCCTTCCCTTCGCTCGTTACCAAGACCGGCGCTCCACCGGCTCCCGCGTCGGCGGTCTTGGCGCGCGATGCTTCCTCTGCTGCACGCAAGGCTTCCATGTAGGCCGCTGCGGTGTTGGGTTCGATCAGCAACAGTTCCGAATCCATGATCGGCGAAGTGCGTTTGCCATAGCTGAAACCCACGTAGCGCAATTTGCCGCCGTCGTCTTCCTTGCTCTGCGCAAAGCCGAAGAACTCGCGGCTCTCTGCACCGGCAGCCATCGTGGCTTGGAATGCCGTGCTCTCCTTCAGGCGCGGCAAGTAGAGTTGTTGGCAACTCTGCTGCCACACGTTGAGGGCACTGGTGTCGCGGGCAGAGTCCTTCCAGAACCAGTCCTTCAATATCCGAGCCAGATGGATCGGTGCCCATTCGCTGATGAGCAGTTCGTTTTCCTTGAGCACATGCTCGATTTCCTGTGACCAGTTTTGCGCACCGGGATTGAGCGCAAAGTGTTCCCACTTCACTTCGGACAGTCCCTTGCCAGGGCGCGCTTCCTGCATCGGCGCGAGCAGCCATTTGTAAGTCTCGCGGATCATGCGCCGCACCGTTTCCTCAGCCTGATCCAAGCTGGCCTGCGCCTGCTTGGCCATCAGGTTGTCGAGGACGATGCGGTTTTCCTTGTAGTCGCCGACGATGCTGCGCCATGCGAGGTTCGAGCGAACGTGATCCTTCAGACGGCTCACGCTGTCGTAGTCCGCCGCGACGAAGATCAAGCGGTTTTGTTTGAAACGAGGCTGATCGCCGCGTTTTTTCAGAATCTCGGTCGCGCGTTCGATGGCGAGACTCTGACCGCTTTTACTGAAAGCCGCATCCGGTGGCAATACCACCAATCGCAGCGCCCAATCGTCAGGCACGTCACCGCTGCCCGTAAAAATGTGGATGCCACCAAACACACCACTGGCAAAGCTGCGCTGCACGCGGTCTCGGATGGTTGGAAACACATCCTCCTTGTCCTGAAAACGGCGCTTGCGCTCTTCCATCTCGCGCCGCAGGTTCGGGCGCGTATCCAGCCAGAAGCGGTTATTGGCGATGTTCAGGTAGTGCAGCCGGTCGCCCAAGCGCCGCAGCCCGTCTTTGTACAGATTGGGTTGTTGGCCCGGTTGTGCAGCACCCAAAATCACGCGTTCCAATTCCAGTCCGCGCGCACCTTGATTGGACGTACTCGGCGCACTGCCGAGAAAAATCGCGCGCGCTGCGCGACGGCAGGCTTGCACACTGCCGAAGCGGGTGTCCTTGTTTTCGATCTCCCATGTCTCCGACCGCTCACCGTCCACATCACGCTCGATGACCGGGTCCCATCCTTGCGGCAAATAACTGATCGCTTCGTTGCGTGTTTCGGCATCCACCAATGGAAAACTGCCGGGCATGATGAGCGGGTCATTGTTGTTGCGTTCCCACAGATAGTGAATCACCTTCGCCATCAACTTCAACACGCCGCGCGTGCGCTGAAAAGTATCCAGTGTTGACCAGTCTTCATACAGGCGGTCGAACACCTCCGGGTGAATCGGATAGGCGCGAATCAGCCGCTCCAGATACTTGCTGTCCTGCGTTTCCTGCGGGAAGTCGTCCCGATTTTCGATGTAGTAGTCGGCAAACGACCGGCACACCGACTCCATCGCCAGCTTGTCGTTGATGTTGCTGAAAAGGCGGCGGCGCACGATCTCGAAGGCTTCCTCGGTCGCCACCGGCTTCCACAATGCCTGAATCCGCCCGAAGTAGTGCGCCAGCGATGCCAGCGCCTTCTCGCCGCGTTGGCTACCCGCTTCCTTGGCGGATTCCGGCAATGAAGCCAGCAGCACGGCGGTTGGCACGGCCTTCAACGCCTCCGTCAGCGCCTGCACAAA
>JAIRJU010000090.1 GCA_031260485.1 Pseudomonadales bacterium
GCCGCCGCCTCCTCCTCCGCCGCAACCGGAACAGATCACGCTGTCGGCTGACGCGCTGTTTGATTTCGACAAGGCCGATCTGCGCACGGCAGGCCGTCAAAGTCTCGACGTATTGGTGGAAGGCTTGCGTGGTATGCGCTATGAAGTGTTGATTGTCACTGGCCACACCGACCGTATCGGCAGCGTGCAGTACAACCAGGCACTGTCCGAGCGCCGCGCCAACACGGTACGCAATTACCTGATCGCCAACGGCATCCCGGCCAACGACATCCGTGCCACCGGTCGAGGCAAAGCGGAACCTGTCACCACGGCACAGCAGTGCCAAGGCCAGACCAACGCCGCGTTGATCTCCTGCCTGCAACCCGATCGCCGTGTGGTAGTGGACGTTTCCGCCACTCGCAATCGCTAGCGATTACGGCGTTACCCGCAACCGAGAACCCCCGCTTTTGCGGGGGTTCTTTTTTGTTTGCAATACGTGTCTTTGTTGGCAGCACGCGCCTTTGCTTGTAGCACACGCTAAATGTTCGGAGCCCCTCATGCTACTCACGCTCGCGCAACTCGAGCAGTATTTTCAACGCATCGGCTACACGGGCCCGCGTAGCGCGACACTGGAAACCCTGTGCGCGCTGCACCGGCTGCACCCGCTCGCCATCCCTTTCGAGAATCTCGACCCCTGGCTCGGCCAGCCGCCCACACTCGATGGCGCCGTGCTGTTCGACAAACTGGTGCTGCGCCAGCGCGGCGGTTATTGCCTCGAGCAGAATGGTCTCTTCGCGCAGGTGCTGCAAACGCTGGGATTTACGGTACGCGGGCTCTCGGCGCGCGTGTTTTGGAACTTAGATGCGGATGCGCAGCCGCCGCGCACGCATCAAGCGCTGCTGGTAGCGGTGGCAGGCGCCGAGTGGCTGGTGGACGTGGGTTTCGGCGGTCTCACCCTGCTCGGGCCGCTGCGGCTCGCACCAGACTGCGCGCAAAGCACGCCGCTCGAAACGCTGCGTCTGCGTCAGAGCGGCACTGGCTTTATGCTCGACGCGCTACTGCCCAGCGGCGCCAAACCCATGTACCACTTCGTACTGGAAACCGCGTTGCCTGCCGACTTCATCCAAAGCAACTGGTACGTGGGTGCGTATCCTCAGTCACGCTTCGTGCGTCATCTGATTACCGCGTGCGTGCGCCTTGAAGCCAATCACACCCTGACCCGCCACAACCTGTTCGACCGCGCTTACAGCATCTATCGCAGCGGGCAAGCGCCTGAAATTCACACGCTGCAAAATGCCGCGCAACTGCGGCAACTGCTGCGCGAGGTCTTCGCCTTGCCGATTGATGCGCTGCCCTCGCTCGCGGCGCGTGTGCAGACTTTGTTTTCCGAGCAATAACCACCCCGTCCGCCTACGGCGTCCACCCCTCCACAGGAGGGGAATTGGCCTCCGGCAGTGGTGGAGTTGAATTCTCCTCCGCCGGAATGCCCATAAGCCATGCCTAGCTAATTCCCCTCCTGTGGAGGGGTGCCCGAAGGGCGGGGTGGTGCCGCAGGCAGACGAGAGGGGCGATCTCTCCGCACAAGCGTTCAAAAACCATATGCGGAGACATTCCTCCATAAAAAACGGCGAGGCAGTTTCCCGCCCCGCCGTTTTCGTTGACGCTTTGCGTTTTAGAACACGTAAGCGTAAATCATCGACAACACACCCAGCACGCAAGCCAGGAACACGCTGTGTTTGACAGTGAAGCGTAAAAGCTCGCTTTCCTGCGAGCGCGCCATACCGGTGGCGGCGACGGCCACGGCGAGGCTCTGCACGCTGATCATCTTGCCCATCACGCCGCCTGCGGAGTTGGCGGCGGCCATCATCGCCGGGTTGAGGCCCAACTGCTTGGCGGTAACTACCTGCAAGTTGCCGAACAGCGCGTTGGCGGAGGTGTCGCTGCCGGTGAGGAATACCCCCAGCCAGCCCAGCAAGGCGCTGAAGAAGGGGAACAGCAACGCGCCCGTGGAAGCGAAGGCCATGCCCATGGTGACGATGGAGCCGGAGTAGTTCATCAGCGTCGACAAGGCCAATACCGAAGCAATGGTGAGCAGCGAGAACGCCATCTGCTTGAGCACCTTGCCGAGCGTCTTCACATAGGTGCCGAGCGACATCTTCAACACCAGCGCGCTCACCAGGCTCGCCAGCGCGCACGCGGTGCCTGCGGCAGCCAGCCAGACAAAATTGAACATCGCGGCATACGGCGCAGGCGTATTCACCACCGGCGAACTCTGCTGCACCATGTTGTGCAAGCCGGGCCAGGCGAATCTCACCGTGGTTTTATCGAGCAGCGCCTTGCCCCAGGGGCTGCCCCACACCAGCACGAAAATCACCAGGAAAATATAGGGCGACCACGCCAGCAGCGTCTCGCGGGGGGAATGCGCAGCGCCCAGCGCGCCCTGGGTATCACCCGCCATCACGAACTGGTCGGCGGGTTTCCATACCTTGAACAGCACCACCAGCGCCAGGATAGCCACCATCGCCGCCAGGATGTCGGTAAGCTGCGGCCCGATGAAGTTGGACACCACGAACTGCGTGCTGGCGAAAGCCAGACCGCACAGCGCAGCGGCGGGCAACACGCCCTTGAGCCCTTTGACGCCGCCCATCACCAGAATCAGGTACGTGGGAACAAAGATGGAAATCGGCGCGCAGAGACGGCCCACCCAGGCGCTCAATTCCAACTCCGGTATGCCGGTAGTGCTGGCGAGCGTGACGATCGGCGTGCCGATCGAGCCGAAGGCCACCGGCGCGGTGTTGGCCAAAAGGCAAATACCTGCGGCGAAGAACGGCGAAAAGCCGAGGCCGGTGAGCATCGCGGCAGCTACCGCCACCGGCGTGCCAAAGCCCGTGGCACCTTCGATGAAGGCACCGAAGGCAAAGGCGATCAACATGGCCTGCAAGCGGCGGTCAGGGGTCAGGCCACCGATGGAATCCTTGATGATCTCGAACTTGCCCGTGTCCAAGGTGATGCGATACAGCACGATCGCCCAATACACCACCCAGCCGATGGGCAAGAGCCCTTGCGCGGCGCCAAAAAACGACGCGCTGATCGCCAGCTTCACCGGCATTCCATAAACGGCAACGGCCAGGATGAAGGCGGTGGCAAGGCTGGAAACGGCGGCAACCCAGGCAGGTTTGCGCATGATGCCGATGAGCGCGAGCAATACGAAAATCGGAATGGCGGCTAGCAGAGCGGAAAGCGCCAGGCTGTCAGCAACTGGCAGATAGTTTTGTGCCCACATCGTCAGGAGTCCTTATGTTCTTGGTTGGTTGGTATGTTCTTGGTTGGTATGTTCTTGGTTTGTCTGTTTTTGGTTTGAATACGGGTCAATCTGGCAAGCTCAGCACAACGAACCCGGATCAATCGCGGATACTCCTTTATTTTGCCTGAGACTGTAAATACTCACGTTTACGGAACCAGCATGGCGAAAACCGCCCTCGCCCATAAAGATCCAAGCTACTGCCGTTGTGCTGAGCTTGCCAATGACAACACAACTTGCCACGGCGTGCATCAAACAAAAGTTCTAGGCCGGCGCCGCAAACGCACCGAACAGTACGCCCCTCGACAATTTGTGAAATTGCGCTACCTTTTACCGGTTGTGTTACCAGCGCCCTGCCAGGCCCGTGATCGACAACGCTTATCACGGCTTATCACGGCAATGCAGCCAGCCAGCGTGACCAAGCCATACGCGTCACAACACTATCTATCTACATCATCGCTTGTTTGTTCGATAAAAAATAAACCAGGGGGAGTCCATCCATGCACACCAATCAACACCAGCCACTGCGACGCCGCCTGGCGCTCGCCATTTCCACCGTCACCACCACCATCACGCTCGCCATGCCCAGCGCTTTCGCGCAGAGCCAGCAAGTCGAGGAAGTCACCATCACCGGTTCGCGCATTCAGCGCGACATCGGCTTTGAATCGCCGGTGCCCGTCACCGCGGTCAGCAAAGAAGAACTCGCCATGTTCGCGCCCGGCAACGGCGTTGCGCAGCAGTTGGCCACCTTGCCGCAGTTTTTCAACAACATCAGTTCCGACAACATCGCCGGCCGCGTCACCGCCCAAGTGGGCCAGAGCCAGCTCAACATGCGCGGCATGGGCGGCAACCGCACGCTGGTATTGCTCGACGGCGCCCGCATCGTGCCCTCCGACCTCAGCAGTTCCGTGAACGTCGACTACCTGCCGAGCACGCTGTTCCAGCGTGTTGACGTCGTCACCGGCGGCGCCTCCGCCGCCTACGGCGCCGATGCGCTCGCAGGTGTCACCAACTTCGTCCTCAACCGCAAATTCACCGGCCTCGATCTTTCTTACCGCACCGGCATCAACGAATACGGTGATGGCGAATTCAACCGTATCTCCGCCACCTTTGGCACCAAGCTGCTCGACGACACCCTGCACGTCTTCGGCACCACGGAATACCGCTTGAACGATGCCTACCGCCGCGAAAACGCCGATTGGGATCACAAACAAGG
>JAIRJU010000111.1 GCA_031260485.1 Pseudomonadales bacterium
GGTGGTGGACAGCATGCCGCCGATGCCAAGACCAGTGAACACGCGGTAGAACTCCAGCGATGGAACGCTGGTGGCGTTGGCGGCCAGAAACATGCCCACCGCCATCACGATCAGGCAGCCCAGCGTCATATTGCGCCGGCCGACCCTGTCCGCCACGCCACCTAACAGCACAGAGCCCACCGCCATGCCGATCAGTTCCATCGACAGTACGATGCCTAACTGCGCCCGATCGATGCCGAATTCGGCAAGGATGCCGGGGGCCGACACGCTGATGGCCAGCACGTCAAAGCCGTCCATTCCGTTGAGTAGCACGGTGATGGCAACGATCACGTATTGCAGCGTGGTCATCGCTGATTTGTCGATAATCTCACGTGGGTCAGTCATGGCAGCTCGAATCCCCCTGTTTGGTGGTTCTTCAAATGGATCGGCAGGCGCCTCGGTGTGCCGATGGCTCTGGCCTCGGGCACCCTGACCGTGGATGGTAGTGGAGAAATCCGCTTCACGATAGACGACCCACGGGTGATCTCGACGCGCGGTAGGGTCGAGCCATAGCGACCGTGCGGGGCGCCGGCTCACTGATTTGCGCGAGCAGCGCCTCGGTGCGGGTCAACGCGGTTACTGCGCCAGCAACATCGTCATTGGCAAGCCGCGCTTCGGCCAGTGTCGCCCAGACATCGACATGGCGGCTGTTGGCGGCGGTGGCATAAATTTGATCGGATATCGCCGCGGCTTCTTCAGCCAGCGGCAGGGCCTGCGCAGGTTGCTCCGCATACAACAACATTTCCGCGACACGGCGAAGCGCGAACAAGATCTGCGGGTGTTCATTCTTGTAAATTTTTCTGCGCATGGCCAATGCCTGCTGCGCCAGTTCCAATGCCTGGGTCGGGTTGCCCAGCACGACGGCCCGGTTATGGGCAGAGGATTTCGGATGCGCGTCTTGCCAGGTTTTCGCGTGTTGCAACCATTCATCAGCTTCGGGGAGGTCTTCCGTAGCCAGATACGAACTGCCCATATCGGCCACGACAGAGCCATACACCGGGTCATCGGTCAGGTGCAGGCGCCGCAGTTGCGCAATGACATCGAGCAATTCGGTTTTGGCTTCGCTGAAGCGACCTTGCTCCTCGTGCAACAGCGCGATGATTTGGCGCACGCGCAGGGTGCGGCTATCGTCATCGCCAAAGGCGGCGCGATGTTCTGCCAAGGCTTGCGTCAGTTGTTGCTCGGCCTGCTCCAACCGCTCGCGGTTCAACATGCTGTTGCCCAATTCAAAGCGCAGTTCAGCGGACAAATCGGGGCGTTGTTTGAAGTACGTGTCGATGTTGCCAGCGGCGGCGTCCAGCGCCTCGCTCAACGTCAACTCACGTTCGGCATCGTAAGGGTCGGAAGTCTTCAGCACATCGAGCAAGAAGGCGTTCATCTGCCGCATGTCATCCGCCGCCTGCCGCGCTTGTCTTGACTGCCATAGCGCCATCGCCGATGCGGTGAACACGGCAAGCAACGCGATGCTTGCGGCGCTGACGGCCAGACGATGCCGACGCACGAACTTTTGCGCGCGATACGAAGCCGAATCAGGAAACGCCAGCACCGGATGGCCGGCCAGCCAGCGGTTGATGTCATCGGAGAGCGCCTGCGCGGTGTCGTAACGGCGCTGCGGTTCCTTGTGCATGGCCTTGGCCACCACCTGCTCCAAATCCGCTGTGATTTGCGCGATACGCTCACGGCGCTGCGGTTCACTGGCGCGGCGCAGATGTTCGCGCAGTGGCGCAGGCGTGGTGTCGCAGACGACATGCTCGGCTTCGGCGGGACTCAAACCATCGAGCCGATACGGACGCTCGCCGGTGAGCAATTGATACAGCACCACGCCCAGCGAGTACACATCTGAAGCGGTGGTCAATGATTGACGGCGAATGTGTTCGGGGCTGGCATACACCGGCGTCATCGCAGTAATCATCGTCGGCCCGGACTCGCGCGCATCGGCTTCCAGCGCACGGGCGATGCCGAAGTCCAGCAGTTTGGGTTGACCTTCGGCGGTGACGAGAATGTTGTCCGGCTTCAAATCGCGGTGAACGATGAGATGTCGATGCGCCTCCTGCACACCAGCGCACACTTGCAGAAATAGCCGCAGCCGTTCGCGCACATCGAGTGTGTGCGTATCGCAATACTCAATCAGCGTTTGGCCCTTGACGTATTCCATCGCCAACCACGGCTCGCCCGCAGCGGTGGCACCGCCATCGAGAATGCGCGCGATGTTGGGATGGTCGAGCCGCGCCAGCAGTTGCCGCTCGTTCTCGAAGCGTTCTATCAAATGCTTGCGAAAAGCGATGTCGGCGGTAATCAGATGCAAGGGCCGGATCAGCTTCAACGCCACCTGTTGCTGAAAGCTCAAATCATCGCGCTGCGCCCGATACACCACGCCCATGCCGCCAGCGTCGATGCGCTCGGTGAGCCGGAACGGGCCGACGCGCTCACCGATGCGCGGAAAGTTATCCGGGTCGGGCAGTTGCGCGGCCGTGTCGAGAAAGCCCTCATCATCAGCTTGATTGGCTGCCTCCAGCAGCCGCACCAGACGCAACAACAACGGCGGCGGCAACGCCTGCGCGCGCAGCCATTCGTGACGCTCACCGGCAGGTACATCGAGCGCCCGCTCCAGCAGGCGCAATACTTCAGCTTCGTTGAGGTCGTGCGGGAGCGTCATTCATTTTGTTCCAGCAGACGATGGTTTTCTCGCGCAATCATTGTGGCGAGTTCGTCTTCACTCGGCAGAATGGTTTTGTACTTGGATGCGAAAATCTGGCGGCTTTCCTTCAACACCGAATACTTCACCATCGTCTCGCTTTTGTCAGCGCAGAGAATGATGCCGATGGTCGGATTGTCGTCCGCGCCACGCTTGAGCGCATCGAACATACGCACATACATATCCATCTGGCCGATGTTCGCGTGGGTCAGGCGGGTGGTTTTCAGGTCGATGATGACAAAGCATTTCAGCAGATAGTTGTAAAACACCAGGTCGGCGTAGAAATGCTCGGTTTCAGTGCTGATGCGTTGCTGGCGGGCGACGAAGGAAAAACCTTTGCCCAGTTCAAGAAGAAATTTTTGCAGGTTGCCGATGAGCGTTTTTTCCAGCAGCGTTTCGCTGCCACTCAAATCTTCCGGCAGGTCGAGAAATTCCAGCACATACGGGTCTTTGATGAAGTCGGCGGCATCAAGTGGTGTGGCAACGCTGGCTGAGGCGGGCTTCTTTTTCTTGCTTTGTGACGACAGCAGGCGGCGGTAGTAGCCGCTTTTGATATTGCGTTCCAGTACGCGGGACGGCCAATTTTGGGCGGCGGCTTCTTGCAGGTAATAATTGCGCTCGCGGGCATCGTCGAGGCGCATGATGGTGCGGGCGTTTGTCCAGGAAAGATTCGCTACGCGGTGCGTAGCGAATTGGGAAAAGTCCGGGAAGGTCAGGTAGAACTGACGCATATTCTTCAGATTGGCCTCGGAGAAGCCCTTGCCAAGCGTATCCGTCAGGTAGCGGGACAGATTGACAATCAGGCGCTCGCCATAATCGGCACGTTGCTGCCCCTGCTGCTCACGCTCGATGATTCGCTGGCCGACGCGCCAATAGGTTTCCACCATGATGGAATTGACGGCGCGATAGGCTGAACGCCGCGCGGCAATCAGCAGTTGAGCGATGCTGGCGTAAAACGAATCATCCCTGACAGTAGTGATTTCGCTGTTTTCGACCGCATCAGTTTTGATAGATTTTGATTTGCGGCCCATGAATTTTCCCCGTTCCGGTCGGTCACGAGTGTAGCGGGTTTTTGTGGTTGCACACATGGCGAGCCATGCCTGCGATGAGGGATACTCCCCACATGACCCACCTGCGCCCCTTTGCCAACAAACTGCCCGTGCTCGGTCAGCGCGTGTATGTAGACCCTGCCGCCTGTGTCATCGGTGATGTGGAGCTGGCCGATGAGGTGTCCATCTGGCCCGGTGCGGTGCTGCGCGGGGATGTGAATTTCATCCGCGTCGGTGCGCGCACCAACATTCAGGATGGCAGCATCGTGCATGTCAGTCATCACAGCCCCTACAACGAGGCCGGTTATCCGGCGCTGATTGGCGCGGATGTCACCATCGGTCACGGCGCAATCATCCACGCCTGCACCATCGGCGATGGCTGTCTCATCGGCATGGGCGCGACGGTGCTCGACGGCGCGGCAGTGGGCAAACACGCGCTGGTCGGCGCAGGCGCGGTGGTCAGCCCCGGCAAGCAGGTGGGCGAGGGCGAACTGTGGGTGGGCAATCCGGCGCGGTTCAAGCGCGTGCTGAGTGAGCGGGAGATTGAAAGCCTGCTGTATTCGGCGCAGCACTATGTGCGGTTGAAGGATCAATACCTGTAAATAGCGATGGCCGGTTCGCGCGCTTTAGTGCCCGTCGCCCCGCGTCGCCTTGCTAAACTGCCGCTCAATGGCTACAGATTTCACTTCGTTGCTACATGCTTGGCGCGAAGGGGACACGACGGCGCGCAATCAGTTGGTGGCGCTGGTGCATCCCGAACTGTCGGCTATTGCGCGCCGACAACTGGCCGGCGAGCGTGAGAATCACACGTTGCAAACCACCGCGCTGGTCAACGAGGCGTATCTGCGGCTGTCGGGTCTTGACCGCATCGACTGGCAGGGCCGCGTGCATTTCACCCGGCGGGCGGCGCGTATCGCTGACGCTGCTGCAAGGCGGCGACACGCGCGGCAATGAGGTGGATATCGACATCGAACAGCTCGACGCGGCGCTGTCGCAGTTGGCGGATATCGACCCGGCGCGCGCGCAGGTGGTGGAACTGCGCTACTTCGGCGGCTTGACCATCGACGAGGCCGCCGAGGCGCTGGAACTCTCGCCCGCCACGGTCAAACGCCACTGGCAGGTGGCGCGGACGTGGTTGTATGAGGCGTTGGCGTAGGTAGCCAAGTGTTATGGCTTCCATATAATGGATGCCATGAGCCGCACAACAAAGCCACGGTATTGCCTGCAATGCGATGACGGCACGGCGCTGGTGTATGGCACACGCGATGTGCGCGATGACATTGATGGTGTGCCGTATAGCGTCGCTGATGTGTGCGGCTGGCATTGTCCCGCGTGCGGTGAAATCGAATTTGCACAGGACGACGACAGTGCGTTGCGCGTAAACGCAGCAATCCACGCCGCACCCGTCGCCGATGCAGCGACGCGAGCACAACTTCAATCCAGCAACTCATCCCCCGCAATCGGCGGGTTTCCCTTCCCTGCGCGCGACAGGATTTCCAATGCCTTGGAAATATCGCCGCGCGCCGCGCGCTC
>JAIRJU010000056.1 GCA_031260485.1 Pseudomonadales bacterium
CTGCAAGCCATTGCCCGTGAAACGGCGGCATTGAAAGAGATGGTGATCGTGGTCGGCCATCCGGTGGGCGGTGGCCAGCGCACCAAAAGCCTGAGCGTGGTGCAGCGCCACAACGCCGCCAGCGTGATCCGCGAAGGGTGCGTCATCGGCACCTACGCCAAGCGCGAATTGGCCAATTACCAGGTGTTCGACGAACGGCGCTACTTCGTGCCAGGGCAGGGCGCTTGCGTGTTTCAGGTGGCGGGCGTTCAGGTCGGCCTGCTGATCTGCGAGGACGCCTGGTTTGAAGAACCCGCGCAGTTGGCCAGACAGGCCGGCGCCGAACTGCTGGCGGTGCTCAACGCCTCGCCATTCCACGCCGGCAAGGGCTACGAGCGCGAGGCGATGATGATCGAGCGTGTCCAGGCTTGCGGCCTGCCACTGGTGTACGCGCACATGGTCGGCGGGCAGGACGAGGCGGTGTTCGAAGGCCATTCCTTTGCCGTCGGCGCCGATGCGCGATTGGCCGGCCGCGCGCCGAGCTTCGTCGAGCAGATTTATGGCGTCGATGTGGTGCGTGCCGACGCCGGCCTGCGGCTCAGTGCCGACGTGGCTCCGGTGCGCGAGAGCGACGCCGACCTGTGGGACGCACTGGTCATGGGCCTGCGCGACTACATGCGCAAAAACGGCTTTCCTTCTGCCGTGCTGGGTCTGTCGGGCGGCATCGATTCGGCGCTGGTGCTGGCGCTGGCAGTCGATGCGCTGGGCAGCCAGCGCGTCAGCACGGTGATGATGCCCAGCCCCTACACCGCCAATCTCAGCCTGGAAGACGCGCGAGAAATGGCGCGCCGGCTGGGCGTGCGGTATGACGAGATTTCGATCCTGCCGCAGTTCGAGAGCTTCAAACGCGCGCTGGAGCCGCTGTTCGGCGGCAAACCCGAAGACGCGACGGAAGAAAACATCCAGGCGCGCATTCGTGGCGTGCTGCTGATGGCGCTGTCCAACAAACACGGCCATCTGCTGCTGACCACCGGCAACAAAAGCGAATACGCCACCGGCTACTGCACCTTGTACGGCGATATGTGCGGCGGCTTCGCGCCGATCAAGGACGTGCTGAAAACGGCGGTATTCCGCCTGGCGCGCTGGCGCAATGCGCACGACCCGTACGGTACCGGTACTAACCCGATCCCCGAGCGCATCATCACCCGCGCGCCCAGCGCCGAACTGCGCCCCGACCAGACCGACCAGGACAGCCTGCCGCCTTACGAGGTGCTGGACGCCATCATCGAGCGCTACGTGGAAAACGACATGGGCATCGCCGAACTGGTGGCCGAAGGTTTCAACCCCGGCGACGTGGAGAAGGTTACGCGCCTCATCAAGGCCAGCGAGTACAAACGCCAGCAATCCGCCGTCGGTACGCGGGTGACCCACCGCGGCTTTGGCAAGGATTGGCGTTATCCGATGACCAACAAGTTTCGTGCTTGATGCGGTATGGCTGGAATACGGTATCAGCCTCAGGATTATTGATTCGCATCAAATCAATCGAGAGGCTGGCCCCGGCAATCGTTTACCGCCAATTCCTGCGCATACCTCGCAAGTATTGGTGCCGACACGGTTCGGTATTGGACGCTGGCAGTGCGAGTTTCTAGACTTTGGCCAGCCCCTGCTAATCCGGCAGGGGCATCACCCACACCCGGCAAAAAACGAACGCCGGGATCAGGAGACAACATCATGGCAATGACTGGCGTGCTGCGTCCCGGGCACCTGCAGCTTCGGGTTCTGGATTTGGAAGAGTGCCGAAAGTTCTATCGCGACGTGGTCGGCCTCGTCGATATGGGCACGGACGCCCAAGGCCGCGTCTACTTCAAAGCATGGGACGAGCGCGATCACAACAGCCTCATCCTTCGACAAGCCGATACCGCCGGCGTCGACTTCGTCGGCTTCAAGGTTCTGGATGCGGCGGCACTCAACGAACTGGAAGCCAAGGTTCGCGCCTTCGGCTTGGCCACGGAAAGAATCCCGGCAGGGGAGATGAGCGAGACTGGCGAGCGTGTCCGGTTCCAGTTGCCCACCGGGCATCTTTTCGAGCTTTATGCCGAGAAGAAGAAAGTCGGCAACGGCCTGGGTCTGGTCAATCCGCCGCCATGGGGCAAGGATGCGGAAAGAGGCATCGCCCCCACGCGGTTTGACCATTGCCTGCTCTACGGGCCCAACATCGCCGCCAACAAGAAGCTGTTTACCGAGGTTCTGGGTTTCTTCATGGTCGAGCGCATCCTCGGCCCGAAAGAGGCGGGCGAGCCGGAGATCGGCATCTTTCTGACCTGCGGACACAAGACGCACGACATCGCCTTCGTCGAACATCCCGAACCGGGCAAGCTGCAACACGTGTCGTTCCGCTTGCTCAACTGGGATCGCGTTCAGCGCGCGGCGGACATCCTGGGCATGAACCGGGTGTCCGTTGACCTCAGTCCGACGCGCCACGGGGTCACGCGCGGCGAGACGATCTACGCCTGGGATCCATCCGGCAACCGCTTCGAGACCTTCTCGGGCGGCTACGAGCCTTATCCCGACTATGAAGTCATCACCTGGACCTTCGATGAATTCGGCTACGGACTCGACTACCCGACCGGCAAGCTGCACGACAGCTTCCTCGGCGTGGTGACCTGAGAACCTGTGAACCCGGCCTTGCCGGCGTATCAGCGAAGCCTTGGCACATGTGCTGCCAAGGCTTTTTTTATGTGCCCCCAGCATGGGCGCACTGGGCGTCGCCACGGTGAAATATCCGGGCCAGGAAATTCGATACCATGAGGCGATTGATTCCATTGGGCCTGAAACAAGGAGAACGCAATGCCGTACTACGCCAATTTGAAAAAAATCCAAGATGTCAAAATTCGCCATCGGACGATAGAAGGTCTACAGCGATTGAGGCAGGCACTGACCGAGACCATCCCGACGCGTACCGTTACCAGCACGTTATTGCTGGCGACCTGGAATATCCGCGAGTTCGACTCTGGCAAATATGGTTATCGCGGCGACGAAGCGTATTACTACATCGCCGAGATTCTGAGCCGATTCGATCTGATCGCCATTCAGGAAGTCCGTGGCCTTTATCCCCTGCAACACCTGCAAAAAATGTTGGGCAGTGATTGGGCCTTCCTGGTGACCGACGTGACTTTGGGCACGGCTGGCAATTCCGAGCGCATGGCCTATTTTTATGATCGCCGCAAGGTTGATTTCACTGGCCTGGCTGCCGAACTGGTGCTACCCAAGGACAATGCGGCCCAGGCAGAGCCTGTGCAGATGGCGCGCTCGCCCTACATTGCGGGCTTTCGCGCCGGCTGGGCCTACCTGACGCTGGCCACGGTTCATATCTACTACGGTCAGGGCGTGGCGGTCGATCCGCGCCGCTTGGCCGAGATCACGGCATTCAGCAAAAGCCTCGCCAAAAACGCGGCCAAACTCTCCTGCGCGCCGCAATACGAACCCGGCACGCCGCCGCAGTCTGACAACCTCATCATGCTGGGCGACTTCAATATTTTCAACCGCAAGGACGTGACGATGCAGGCCATCACCAATGCCGGCTTCGTGGTGCCCAAGGAGCTCAATAACATCCCAGGCTCCAACGTCGAGAAGAACCAGCATTACGACCAGATTGCCTACTACAAGAAACTGACGCGCTTGAAGCCCACCGGGCAAGCCGGAGTGTTCGACTATTTCGAGCATGTCTACCGGCTCGGAGATGAAGCCGCCTATGCCGAGGAACGCGCCAAAAAACCCGGCCGCAGCTTCAAGGACTGGCGCACTTATCGCATGAGCGACCATCTGCCGATGTGGATCGAGTTGAGTATTGACGACAGCGATGCTTACCTGGATTCACTGGCGTGATGCGAGAGCAATGAGACGCCTCGCACTGGGTGCGCGACCCGCAAACGCACGCCTGATCGCGTACCGTCATTGACAATCCCCATCTTTACTATGCTCTGGCAGCCAACGGCGTCGTCGATGCTGATGACACCACAGCCAAAAACGCAGGCCACGCCCTCCGGCCCGCAAGCCGATGCCATTGACGCCATGCAGAAAGACCTGCACACGTTGGGTCTGTACCATCACAGACCCAGCCGCGAACAAGGAGCAAACCGTCATGTGGTTTAAAAATTTACCGCCTCGGCCTCCAGTACCTGCTCGACTGCGCGAGATGCTCAAAGACTATCCAGAGCTCATTCAAAGGGTTCAAGATGGTCTTAATAGATTGGTCAACGAGACGCTGAATGGAAGTTACGCACACCCTGACCTTGCCCTCGAATTTCGTATCCCATAGCCGAGGACATCATGCGGCTTGCTTTTGTTGGGCAGCAAGCCAAGCCCGCTCAAACTGCATCGGGCTGACATAGCCCAATGTCGAGTG
>JAIRJU010000169.1 GCA_031260485.1 Pseudomonadales bacterium
CCGCGTTTTGGGAAGGCTTTCTTACGGAAGCGGAACTCTTGCCAGAAGGCGCCAAAGCGCTTCTGAACTACCTTGGGGACCGTGGTATCCGTGGCGTGGCATCGGACCTTGCCGATGGACTCGCGCAACAGTTTTCCGACCTCAAGGATTTTTTCACTAGTGATATTCCGGCACAGTCGATAGAGCGAAGAGTCGATGAAATTGCGCTACTCAGCGCTGGCGATGTCGGCGGCATCGCGTTTGATACGACGCTGGGCACGTTGGTGGGGGTTGCGGGCGGCAAGGCGGTGTCGTTTGCTGGGGGGAAATGGGTTCCGCTGTCAACCATTGCCGATAGAGTTGGAAATGAGCTTGCACCACTGTTGAAATATTTTGATGCAGGGATTGGGGCAATTCAGGGGTTTAAGGCGGCGGATGAGCTTAATATTTTGATGAAAAATTATGCACAATTTCCAGCCTGGGAAGAAGGAAGTGTAATTGCAGAGGTCACTCTCTCACCTGGCACCAAGGTTCAAATGGTGGTGGATAAGATAGCTTATGAGGCTTTGAGTGATGGCAACATGAATTTTGTTGGAAATTGGGCCACATTTGATGAAATCCCAAGCCAAGTATTTGCCAGAAACAATCTAGCAATTATCGAATATTTCAAGAAAGATGTTGGCTATGTTGTGGAGTTGGAACTTACAAAACCGCTGAATGCACAGATTGGCATAGTTGGCGTACAAAGAACTGCTATCGGCGATTCAAGTCAAATTAATTTTTTATTTGAGTCGCGTAATGGAGGTGAATTCTTTAAATTAATTGATAAAAAGGAGTTGCCATGAAAATTGCAACATATTTATTCAAGTATAATGATCGTAATGAATTTCTGCCTGATTCAGATTATAAATTTAAGCACTACGAAAGGTGGCGAAAAAGACATCCTGGTGAAGTTATGTTTGGCCCTATTGCGAAACATACATGGGAAGTAGATGGTGCAGCGTATGAACGACTTAACCCAAGCAATGACTATTTGAAGCTATTTCCTGATGCAACAGGTTTTCTACTTTTCGAGAAAGCCCAACGGCCTGATAACCTTGTGTTGCTAGATGTATATGGAAACCAGACCAGGCGACTGGTTGTTCCTTGGCGGATGACGGGCTCAGAGAATCCAGCTAGCGGCTTGTATCCCACTCGGTTTATTGGCTTAACCACACCGCTAGACAATCCAGATACAGGTGAAGAGGGAAAGCTTGGCGTTTTTGCCTGGATTGAATATGCAGGTGATTGGTATTTTGAACTAGAGCCCCATAAGGGAGAGTTTTTATGGTGCCGCAGGCTTCTTCGGTAGTTTTATGATGTGGTATGAGAACTCAGTGCATAAGTTGGACTAAGCCCGGTATTCGACCATAGCACTTATTCATAACATGGGCCTCCTCCTCCCCTACCTCTTCAGCGCTAGCCTGGTGGGCTTCACTACGTTCGGCCCACCCTATCAAGCCCAACAAATCCTCGGGCTGACCGGCTGTATAGCCCGGACACATAGCGAACACCTGTTCGGGCACATAGTGGACACATTACGCTGAGGCATTTGTAGCTCCCGGGAGTTGCTGATGCCTTGGCAGGACGTGTCGAAAATGCAGTTACGCAAAGAATTTGTCATGTTGGCGATGCAAGAAGGCGCGAACGTGCGCCAACTATGTCGTCGCTTTGAGATCAGCCCGACCACAGGCTACAAATGGCTAGCTCGTGAACAACAAGGTGAGGGCTTGTCCGATCGCTCACGCCAGCCACGGCATTCACCAGGCCGCTGCCCGGATGCAATCGCGCAGCGTATTTGTCTGTTGCGTCAAGAACACCCGGCATGGGGCGCGCGCAAACTGGCGCATCGGCTCAAGCATTTGGGCGAAGAAGTACCGGCGATCAGCACCGTCCATGCCGTCTTGCAGCGGCATGGCCTGATTGATCCGGCCGTGGCGAGTTCAAGGCCCTGGCAACGCTTCGAGCACGCCGCGCCCAATGATCTTTGGCAGATGGACTTCAAGGGGCATGTGCCAATGCTGGAAGGCTGTTGTCACCCCTTGACGATAGTGGACGATCATTCACGCTATGCCGTGTGCCTGCACGCGTGCAGCGACGAAACCGAAATCACGGTACGTGAACGCTTGCAGGAGGTCTTCCGCCGCCATGGCCTGCCCGCCCGCATGACGATGGATAACGGCAGTCCGTGGGGCAATGATGGTAGCCATTACACCAGACTGGATGTCTGGCTGATGAAGCAAGGCATCCGGGTCAGCCACTCACGCCCCTATCACCCGCAAACCCAAGGCAAGGACGAGCGCTTTCATCGTAGCCTCAAAGCCGAAGTGTTGCAGGGTTTGCCCCTGAGGCACCTGGCCGACGCCCAAAGCCGCTTCGACCGCTGGCGCGAGATTTACAACCAGCAACGCCCGCACCAGGCGCTGGACATGCAGGTGCCGATACAACGCTACCGCCAAAGTTCCCGCCCTTACAACGAACATCCCCCGGCGCCGCACTACGCCGAGGGGGACATCGTGCGCAAGGTGTGCGAATACGGAAAAATTGGTTGGAAAGGCCAGAGTTGGCGTGTTGGCAAAGCCTTCATTAGCGAGCAGATGAGGCTACGTTCCAATGCCGAAGATGGTGTGTTTGACGTGTATTTGGGGCATAGTGTGCATCGCGCAGCTTGACCTGCGCACCCGCTCGGCGACCTGCCGCTTAACCTGTCCACCGTGTCTCCGAACACCTGTTCACTATGTCCCCGGTCCATACACACGCGGGTGAGGCGCATAAGCCCTCCTCTTCCACCCCGCCGCGCAGCGGCAACCGCCGTCAGGCGCTGTTCAATCTCAAGGAATTTCAACGCCAACTCGGCAGCGGCGCGGCGGTAATCGCCACCTTCAAGGACCAACTCAAGCACTCGCGCGCCTTGCTCGATGCACGCTTCGTGGCGGGCGAGGCGATCGAGCAGCTGATTCAGGACCAAAGCTGGTTGATCGACCAGATTCTCACCCAAGCTTGGCGCCGCTATCGCATGAGCGGCGCCGACGACATCAGCCTCGTGGCCGTGGGCGGCTATGGCCGCGGTGAACTGCATCCTTACTCGGACATCGACATTCAGATTTTGCTGGCGCGCGGCAAGCGCAAAAAATACCAGGCCAGCATCGAAGCGTTTCTCACGTTTTTGTGGGACATCAACCTGGAAGTCGGCCAGAGCGTGCGCAGCATCGCGGACAACATCAAGGAAGCCGCCAAGGACATCACCAGCGCCACCGCACTGCTCGAATCGCGCACTGTCGCGGGCAATGCACGCTTGCACGAACAACTGCTGCTGCAACTCAGCCAGAAAAAAATCTGGAAACACGCCAGCTTCTTCGCCGCCAAAAAAGCCGAGCAGGTGGAGCGCCATCGCAAATACGACGACATCGAATATTCGCTCGAACCCAATCTGAAAGTGGCCCCTGGCGGCCTGCGCGACATTCACACCATCAGTTGGATCGCGCGCCACTACCTGGGCACTGGCGATTTCAAGCAACTGGTGCTGCGCGGCTTTCTCTTGCGCAACGAATACCGCGAACTGGTACAGGCGCGGCAATTCCTGTGGACGCTGCGCTATGCCCTGCACATGCTCAACCACCGCCGCGAAGACCGGCTACTGTTTGAAAATCAGCGGCGCATCGCCGAACTGTTTGGCTACGCCAACGACAGCAAAAGCCTAGCCACCGAAAAACTGATGCAGCAGTACTACCAGGTTGTGCTCACCGTGCGGCGGCTCAACGATCTGCTGTTGCAACTGTTTGAGGAAGAGATCCTTACCGCCACGCTCACCACCAGCAAGAAAGCCAGCAAGAAGACCAGCCAAAAAACCAAGATCGTAGCGCTCAACGAGCGTTTTTTGGTGTGCGGTAATGTCATTGAAGTCAAACACAACCGTGTGTTCCAGAAAGAGCCGATGGCCTTGCTCGAAATTTTCGTGCTGATGGCGCGGCACCGCGACATCGACACCATTCGTGCCTCGACCATTCGCCTCTTGCGCAACGCGCTGCACCTGATCGACGACGCCTACCGCCATGACGCGCGCAACACCGCGATGTTCATGGAACTCTTGCGCTCGCCGCATCACATGGTGGCGATTCTGCGCAAGATGAAGCACTACGGCATTCTTTCCGCCTATCTGCCCGAATTTGGCCGCGTGGTGGGCCAGATGCAGCACGATCTGTTCCATATCTATACCGTGGACGACCACACCTTGCAGGTGATGGAAAACATGCGGCGTTTCCGCCACCCCCAAGCCAAAAACCGCTTTCCCATCAGTTCACAGATCATCCACCAACTGCCCAAGCCGGAATTGCTGTACATCGCCGGGCTTTATCACGACATCGCCAAGGGCCGCGGCGGCAATCATTCTCTGCTCGGAATGCAGGACGCCGAAGACTTTTGCCAGCGCCACCATTTGGGCAAGTGGGACACCATGCTGGTGGTGTGGCTAGTGGAACATCATTTGCTGATGTCCAGCACCGCACAGCGTGAAGACATCCACGATCCTGAAGTCATCAAGAATTTCGCGCGCAAAGTCAGCGATCAAACACGGCTCGATTACTTGTTGCTGCTGACCGTGGCCGACATCAACGGCACCAATCCCAATCTGTGGAACACCTGGCGCGCATCGCTCTTGCGCAAGCTCTACGTTTCCACCAAGCGCGCGCTGGCGCAGGGCCTGGAAATCACCGTCGGCAAAGATGCCCGCATCGAAGAAGCGCGCGAGCAGGCGCTGGCCCTGCTTGAGCACGCCGGCATCGCAGAGGCCCAGGCGCTGCACCTTTGGCAGGGCCTGGGCGACGATTACTTTCTGCGCGAAAGCCCGCAGGACATCTTGTGGCAAACTCAAGCCGTGGCGGCAGAGGGTACCCACCACGCGCCCTTGATCGTGATCCGCAATACCACCGACATCGAAGGCCAGGAAGGCGCCTCGCAGATCTTCATCCGTGCGCCGCACACCGCGTTCCTCTTTGCCAATCTCAGCACGGCTTGCGAGCGGCTCAACTTCACCATTGTCGATGCGCGGCTGTATCCCTTGGCCAGGGCGCAGTGCTACATCACTTTCATGGTGCTCGAAGCCGATGGCACGCCGCTGCAATTGACCAAGCCGCGCCTGATAGAAATCGAACACAAGCTACGGCACTACGTGGTGGCCACCCAGGCGTTGCCCGGCAAACAGCACCACTCGCCCACGCGCAAGCAACGGCACCTGACCCGCAGCACTGTCACCACCTTGACCAACAACGAGAACAAACCCTACAGCATTCTCGAAGTGCTATGCCTCGACCGCCCCGGCCTTTTGGCCGTGATCGGCCACATCTTCGTGGAGATGAACATCACCATGCACAGCGCCAAGATCACCACGCTCGGCGAAAACGTGGAAGACGTGTTCTTCATCGTCGACGAACACAAGCGCCCCCTGCGCGACCCCAGTACCATCGACACCCTGCTGACCCGCATCCGCGAACGGCTCGACGCCGAGCTACGTTACTAACGCGTGCCTCATTACCACAAGCGCCTCGTTACCAACAGAGAACATTCCATGGCCCTGACTCTTTACGGCATTCCCAACTGCGACACCATGAAGAAAGCCCGCGCCTTCTTGGAGCAGCACAACATTCCCTATGCGTTTCACGACTACAAAAAAGCCAGTATCGACACCGCCACACTCGAGCGTTGGTCCAAAACCACGGGGATGCAGACCTTGCTCAACATGCGCGGTACCACCTGGCGCAAGCTCGACGACGCCGAGCGCGCCAATCTTACCGACGCCAAGGCGCTGCGCCTGATGCAAGCGCAGCCCTCGCTCATCAAGCGGCCCGTATTGGAAGGTGAAGTAAAAAACCAAAAACTGCTGCTGGTGGGCTTCGATGCGCCGCAATGGGAAAGTCTGCTGTTACACTGATGGCGTGTGGAATTTTTGACCAATAAAAGCGAAATTAAACTCAACACCGAGTTACATTTGCATAACTGATGAGGGTTCATTCACCTTCTAATGTAATGCCCTCTCCCCCGCCCCTCTCCCACAAGTGGGAGAGGGGAGTTCAAGCCCCCAGCGAAAGCGCTGTATCAGCGCGTGCTGGAAAAGCTGCTGTTGACGTAAACCGAAAAATGCGCGGCCTTGCCGCTGAGCGTAAAACTGGGCAGCGGCCCTGCGATTTCCGCCCGATCCGGCGGACGCTTCACCACCACGCGCCGCCGCGCTGCGGCGAGCGCCAGTGTCAGCAGCTCGGCAATATCGTCATCAAAACCCAGTACGCCCTGCAAGAGGCCGATGTGCTTTTTCACCGCGGCGCTTTTACGCCTTGGTGGAAACATCGGATCGAGATAAATCACATCAGGCGCAGCCGTACTCCCCGCCAACGCACGCAGCCGCTCCCGCGCATCGCCGTGCACCAGGCGCATCCGGCTTACCGCGTTTCTCACGCTATCCTCCTTCGCGTTGCGCGCGCGCCTGAAGCCATCGTCCAAGAGCGCATGAACCCAGGGCGAGCGCTCCAGCAATTCCACTTCACAACCCAGATGCGCCAACACCAGCGCATCACGCCCCAGGCCCGCGGTGGCATCGAGCACACGCACGGGGCCTTTGGTTTTGTCGAGCCCCACCGCCTTGCCCAGGCCCTGCCGCTTGCCGCTGGTGCGCAAGCGGTAAAGCAGCGCCGGATCGCTGAAATCCACGCGCGTGGCCTGGGCATAAGGCAAGCCCACAGGCCCCAGCGCCAAGCCTAGCGCGCCTTGCCAGAACACATGCGTCGCATGAGCGCAATCACGCGGCAAACGCGCCACCGCGCTGGGCAACGGTAGACTAGCGGCGCCGTCATCGCCTTCGCACACACAAAGTTGGAGAGAATCACTGGGCATTGCGCAACAATAAAAACGCGGTAAAGCAGGCATTATAATGGCCACCTGCGCCGCCTATGCCAAGGGCTCACACCATGATCGATGCCACCATTCCTCAACTCACCGCCCGCTTCGACGAACTCAGCCAGCACCTGCCCGATGAAGGTATCGAGTTCTGGTTTGCGCGTGACCTGGCGGAACCGTTGGGCTACAGCCGCTGGGAGAACTTTGTCACCGCCATTCAACGGGCCATAGTGTCATGTAAATCAACAGGTTACGAAGTATCCGATCATTTTCGTGACGTCACGAAAATGATCGAGGTCGGCAAGGGTGGGCAACGGTCAGTAGACGATTTCATGCTCACCCGTTATGGCTGTTATCTGATCGCTCAGAATGGCGATCCACGCAAGCAAGCCATTGCCTTTGCTCAGAGCTATTTTGCTGTTCAAACTCGCAAACAGGAACTGATTGAAGACCACATGCGCCTGTATGCACGGTTAGATGCGCGCGATCGTTTGCGCGAGTCGGAAAAAACCTTGTCGCAGAACATTTACGAGCGGGGCGTGGATGACGCTGGCTTCGGGCGTATCCGGGCACAAGGCGACGCCGCGCTGTTCGGAGGGCACACGACACAAATGATGAAGGATAAATACGGCATCGTGCTATCGCGTCCACTTGCTGATTTTCTGCCGACACTGACCATTGCCGCCAAAAACCTGGCGACCGAGATGACCAATCACAATGTGATGCAAGACGATTTGCACGGCGAAAACACGATTACACGCGAGCATGTACAAAACAACCGGAGCGTGCGGAACATGTTAGGGAAACGTGGTATAAAACCAGAACAATTGCCAGCAGCGGAAGATATTAAAAAAATGGAACGTAGAATAAAAAATCATGAGAAACAATTGGAAAGGCACTCTGGAAAACTACCGAAACCTAATGCCGAGAAGTGATCCTGGTAAACTAAGACATCCTCTCCCCACCCCCTCTCTCATTTGTAGAGAGGGAGCATCACCCCGCACCTGAGAACCTTGTTATGGACGAGTTGTTCCTGCTCCTGCTCATTTTGATCAACGGCGCGTTTGCGCTGTCGGAAATCGCGCTCGTCACCGCGCGGCGCCCACGCTTGCAGAGCCTCGCCAATGCCGGCGATAGCAGCGCCGCGCTGGCGATTCGTCTGGGCGAAGATCCGACGCGCTTTCTGTCCACGGTGCAGATTGGTCTCACCTCGATCAGCTTGCTCAGCGGCATCGTCGGTGAAGCAACGCTGGCGAGGCCCTTCGCGCTGTGGTTACAGGAACAAGGGCTCGGGCCGCGCGCCGCACAGCATAGCGCCACTACCATCGTGGTGCTGGTCATCACCTTTCTCTTCATCGTCTTGGGCGAGTTGGTGCCCAAGCGTTTGGGGCAATTACATCCCGAGGCGCTGGCGCGGCTGGTGGCGCCGCCGCTGTCGTTTCTCAGTTGGCTGACACGCCCCTTCGTGCACCTTTTGGCCTATTCCACGCACCTCATGCTGAAGCTGCTCGGACAGCACGAGCAGGATGCCTCGCCTGTCACCGAGGCGGAAATTCAAGCGGTGCTGCTGGAAGGTTCCGAAGCGGGCGTGATCGACCCCGAGGAACACGCCATGGTGCGGCGGCTGTTCCGGCTCGACGAACGCCCGCTGCGCTCGTTCATGGTGCCGCGCAACGAGATCGTGTGGATCGATGTCAACCTGCCGGTGCCGGAGCAACTGAAGTTGGTCAGCGCCAGTCAACATTCGCGTTTCGCCGTGTGCGACGGCGATCTCGGCCAGATGCTGGGCGTGGTGCACACCAAGCATCTGGTAGCGGCCTTGTTTGAAACCGGCAGCGTGGATGTGCGCGCGCTGGTGGAGCCGGCTTCCTATGTGCTGGCAAGCAATACTGGTCTGGAACTGTTGGAGCTGTTCCGCGAACGCAATCAGCAGATGGCGTTTCTGGTGGACGAGTACGGCTCCATCGTGGGCATGGTGACATTGCAAGATTTGCTGGAAGCCGTAACCGGCCAATTCGGCCTCGCCTCCTCCGATGCGAGCCGCGCGCAGCAGCGCGACGATGGCTCCTGGCTGCTCGATGGCGCGCTGCCTTTGCCGGAATTGGCGGAATGTCTTGGCGTGTCGCGTTTTCCCGAACAAGAGAACGCGCACTATCACACGCTCAGCGGCTTGATTCTGCTGCTGCTCGACCGCCTGCCCACCACCGGCGATCATGTCGATTGGGGTGGCTGGCGCTTCGAGGTGATCGACATGGAGGGCCGCCGCATCGACAAGGTGCTGGCCTCTGCGTCAGCGCAATCCACTGCCCCCTCCCCTCCCCCGCGACTGTAGGAACGAACGCCGCTCGCCCCTACTTGCGTCTCCGGGTTATCTGTATCAAACTTGTGATACAGATTGCCCGGAGGCCTCTCATGAAGCTCGCGCTCGATCCCCACGGCACTACGCCCGTCTTTCAGCAAGTGGTGGAGCAGATCCACTTCAAAATCAACGCAGGCGAACTCACCCCTGGCACCCGTTTGCCCTCACTGCGCGCGCTCGCCAAGGCACACGATCTGGCGGTGAACACCGTGGCCAAGGCCATGCGGCTGCTCGAATTTCGCGGCCTCATCAAGGCGGCGAATCGCAGCGGCTATCAAGTGGCGGAAAAAGACGACAGCCTGGGCCGCTATCAAGCGCGCGGCGTGTCGTCGGATAAAACCGAAGTGCACCAGGTGGTGGACAAACTGGATCAAGGGCTTTTCAAGCGCGCCTTCTGCAAGATCACCGAGGATTTTCTCACCGGCAATCCCGACAACTGCAACATCATCCACTCCGATGGCAGCGGCACCAAGTCCATCCTCGCCTATCTCGCCTACAAAGAGAGCGGCGACCCGGACGTGTTTCAGGGCATCTCGCAAGATTCGATCGTGATGAACCTCGACGATTTGCTGTGCGTGGGCGTCAATGGCCGCATTCTGATTTCCAACACGGTGAACCGCAACGCGCTGAACTGCCCCGGCGAAGTCATCGCCAACCTGATCACGGGCAGTGAAAAGTTTCTGGCTTGCTTGCGCCAGCAAGGCGTCAACATCTACAGCGGCGGCGGCGAAACCGCGGACGTGGGCGATCTCACCGGCACCCTGGTGGTGGATAGCTGCGCGGTGGCGGTGATGAAGAAAAAAGACATCATCAGCGGCGACGGCATCAAGGCGGGCCTTGCCATCGTCGGCTTCTCCTCTACCGGCAAAGCCACTTACGAAGACCAGGAAAACAGCGGCATCGGCAGCAACGGCCTCACCAGCGCACGCCACGACCTGCTCGCGCCTTACTACGCCGACAAATACCCGGAAACCTTCGACGCCAACATGGCGCCCGATCTGCGCTATTGCGGCCCTTATCATCTCGAAGACCCCTTGCCCGGTTCCACGCTCAGCGTGGGCGAGGCGCTGCTCAGCCCCACGCGCACTTACGCGCCGCTGATCTATGCGCTGCTCGAACAGCACCCTGGCCTCATTCAGGGCCTCGTGCATTGCTCTGGCGGCGGCCAGACCAAATGCCTGAAATTCGCGGATAAAGTACATTTCATCAAAGACGACTTGTTCTCCACGCCGCCGATCTTCAAGGCGATTCAGGAAGCCTCGGGCACCGCGTGGAAAGAAATGTACAAGGTGTTCAACATGGGCCATCGCATGGAGGTGTACTGCAAGCCCAAAGACACCAAGGTGGTAATCGCCGCCGCTAAGAAATTCGGCATCGACGCCAAAGTCGTTGGCCGCACCGCGCGCACCAGCGGGCCCACCAAGCTCAGCCTGCGCCATGGCCAGAAAACATTTACCTATACGCTCTGAAATAGACCAAAGCCAAGCCCGCGCGGGCCACTGACTGGCCAGCGCGGGCTTGCTTGAAAAAGGCAGCTGTCATTGCCTGGCAGCACGCGGCGTTGCTTACTGCTGCGTTGCTTATTTAATTTTTGACTGAATTGCTTACTGAATCGACGCAACCCATGCAGTCTTGCCATAGCGGCGCGCGAACTCGGCCAGCGGCAGCTTGTTGCAGCGAATTTCTTCCAGTGTGATGTCTGCGCCCAGCCTGGCCTTGGCCGCGGCAAATTCTTCCGCGGACTTGACGGACGCCATGCACACGTCGGTCAGTGGGCTGGCATCGGTGCTCTTGAAGCGGTAAATGGGCGCCATTTTTTTCTCAGGCGCACGATACGTGTGAGCAAACTGCACCAAGGGCATACCATTGCAATGCACCTCAGCGAGATCTTGACTGCTCATGCCATATTCGGCGGCCACATCGAGCGCAGCGCGGCGCGATTCGACGGCGGCGATGCAAATTTCGCTGAGTGGCGAGGCGTCGGCATTGACCAAACGAATGTTATCGACAGAAGCAGCCGGGGCTGCAAAAACGGGTGTTGCACAAACCAGCAAACTGGCCATGATGAAGCGGCGTTTCATAAATTCACCTATGAGTTTGAAAAGTTAATTCCGTAAACATTTCCAATCCGCAAGGTGGATACGGGCGTGGCACTCGGCGGTGTTGCGCCATAATCCAGATTGAGATTGCCGTCTTGGCATTCGCGCGACTTCCCCAAGTCGAACGCCGAGACACCTTGTAATCTGGCTCATCTTCCATGACGGCGGCACTTTACCCGGCAACCATGAGGCCCAGATTTTGATTCGGTAAATCTCTGATTAAAAAAACGTGCCAATGCCGTGCGTAATCAAGACGCTCGCGGTTTGCTGCGCAATACGCCCGCCACAGGGGGATAATGCGCAGATTTGCACCAGCAAAGTTTTCGTAAAGTGCCTATCGTAGAGTGCCGATCAATGCAGTTCTTCACCCGTAATCTGACGCCAGACACGCTCAAAGCGCTGCTGAGCCTGTGCGTTCCCATGATCATTTCGCAGGGCGCTTTTGCACTGATGATCGTCTGCGCGCGTTACTTCCTCGCGCAGATCAGCCCAGCTCACATGGCTGCGGCCATGGGCGGCGGCATGGCGTGGTTTTTTACCTATTCGCTGTTCAACGGCGTGCTTGCTTACGCCAACGCGCTGGTGGCGCAATATCTCGGCACGGGGCAGCCCGATAAATGCAGCAAGGTACTGACGCAAGGGCTGCTGCTGGCCTTTGCCTGCATTCCGCTCTTGCTGCTGGCGGGTTTCTGCATTCGCCAGTTGTTTGGCGCCATGGGGCACGCGCCTGCGCAGGTGGCGCTGGAATTGGCCTATTACGACGTATTGCTGCCGGCCAGCTTTCTGATGTTGGTGAAAGTGTGTTTCGCCTCGTTTTTTTCCGGCATTGGCCGCACGCGCGTGGTGATGAGTTGCGAGCTTTGCGGCATCGCGCTCAACCTGCCGCTGAGCTATGCGCTGATCTTCGGCAAGTGGGGCTTGCCCTCGCTCGGCATGACGGGCGCCGCGTTGGCCGCCGCGCTCAGCACGCTGTTTACCGTGATTTTATTCATTATGTTCTATTTCGCGCGCAGCAACCGCTTACGTTTTCAGGTGGCGCAAAGCGGGCATTTCGACCGCGGCATCACCCGGCGCTATCTGCGTTTGGGTTTTCCTTCGGGCATCGAAACCTTTCTCAACGTGGCCGCCTTCAACCTGTTTCTGTTGATGTTCCATTCCTATGGCGTGGTGGAAGCCGCTGCGGCCACCATCGTATTCAATTGGGACATCCTGTCGTTCGTGCCCTTGCTCGGCCTCAACATCGCGGTGATGAGCCTGATTGGCCGCGCGGTGGGCGCCAAGGATTTGCCGCGCACCGATGCCATCACCAGCGCCGGCTACGTCTTGGGCCTTGGTTATTCCTTGCTGCTGGCCGCGGTGTTTCTCACCTGGCGCGGCCCTTTGGTGGCGCTGTTCATCTTCGACGACGATGCCACCGCCACCCGCATCTACGCACTGGCACGCTTCATGATGCTGGGCTTGAGCGCTTATGTGTTAGTGGAAGGCGTGCTGCAAGTGGCGGCGGGTGTCTTGCGCGGCGCGGGCGATACACATTGGGTGATGCGCACCTCGGTAACGCTGCATTGGCTGATGCTGCTGACGCAATTCTGCCTCATCAAGCTGCTGCACCTGGGCCCACGCCTGTCGTGGATGATTTTCGTGCTGATGATCGTCGCCATCGTGGTGCTGTTTCTGCACCGTTTGCACCAAGGCCGCTGGCGCGCGCCAGAGCGGCTGGCGGCGGTGATGGCGGAACGATAATTCTTCTTTTTGCTTACGCCTTTTTTTGCTTGCGCATTTTTTTTGCTTACGCATTGAAGCAAAACGGCTAAATCTCGCCCGTATAAAACCGCGTCAAGGCCCGCGCCAGATACAAGGTATCCTGGCTTCCGGCCAACTCCCGAATGGAGTGCATGGCGAAAGTGGGCACGCCGATGTCCAGCACTGGCAAGCCCAACTCTGTTGCAATCAAGGGCCCGATGGTGCTTCCGCAGCCCATGTCCGAACGCACCACGAAATTCTGTAGCGGCACCTCTACCTCCTCGCAGAGCAAGCGGAAATACGCCGCTGTCGTACTGTTGGTGGCGTAGCGCTGATTGGCATTGAATTTGAGCACCGGCCCTGCGTTCAAAAGCGGCCCATGCTTGCCATCGTGCCTGTCTGGGAAATTGGGATGAATGCCATGCGCGTTGTCCGACGATACCAAAAACGAGGCACGCAACATGCGCTGAAAACTCTCCTCGCTGCCATCGTCCAGCTTCTCCGCCAAGCGCCGCAATACACTTTCCAGGAACGGCCCGCTCGCGCCCGCCGCCGATGCACTGCCCACTTCTTCGTGATCGGAACACAGCAAAAGCTTGTGCGCAGTCCCCCGGCTCAACAGCAAGCTCTGCAAACCTACGTAACAACTGAGCAGATTATCGAGCCGCGCCGCCGCGATGAACTCTTCATTCAAGCCCACCAGATCCGGCGGATTCACATCGTACAAACACAACTCATAATCCAGCACTCGCGCTACCTCCGGCTGCGTGCGACGCGCTTGTGCTGCCAAGAGTTCACGGAAATCCGGCACTTGATCGGCGGCGCACTGCAACAGGAGCGGCGGCAGATCGGTTTGCGCGTTGATGCTGCGCTTGTTGTTGACCTCACGATCCAAATGAATGGCCAGGCTTGGAATCACTGCCAGAGGCCGCTCGAAATTGATCAGTGTCGCGCCCAATTCGCCATTGTCATCCTCGAACACTACCCGGCCCGCGAGCGACAAATCACGGTCGAACCACGGGTTGAGCAAGGCGCCGCCGTAAACCTCGACACCCAACTGTAAATAGCCATGGCGCCACAATTCAGGCTGTGGTTTGATTTTCAGACAAGGGCTATCGGTATGCGCACCCACCATGCGCAGCCCGCTCACGCTGAGCGGCCCGCTGCCCAGTTGCAGCGCGATCAGCGACGAATCGTTGCGGGTGATGTAATAACGGCCACCGGGCTCGAGTTCCCAGGGTTCGGCTTCGGCGAGATGAACATAACCCGCCTGTTCCAGCCGGGCCGCCAACGCGGCCACGGCATGGAAAGGCGTGGGAGATTGCTGGATGAAATCGCACAGATCGCGGTTGAAGGTTTCCGCCAGCATGAGAGACATAAACGGTGAATTATTCCCCGATGCTGAGCAGTTCCACTTCAAAGATCAGCACTGAATTCGGTGGAATGGGGCCAGCGCCAGAATCGCCATAGGCCAGTTCGGAGGGAATGAAAAACTTGAACTTGTCGCCAACTTTCATCAGTTGCAAACCTTCGGTCCAACCTGGAATCACTTCGTTCAAGAGGAAGGATACCGGCTGGTTGCGCGTCACCGAACTGTCGAATACCGTGCCGTCGATCAAGGTGCCATGGTAGTGCACCTTGACTGTATCGGTTTCGGCGGGCTTCTTCGCTTTGGCGTCTCTACCATTGGTGACGACTTCATACTGAAGACCGCTGGCGGTGGTGGTGACGCCTTTACGGGTTTTGTTCTGCGCCAGGAAATCCCGGCCCGCTTTCGCTTGCGCTTCCATGGCAGCCACCGCTTCCTGCTGCTTTTTGATTTGCAGCGCCTGCAACGCGGCCATGATTTCATCTTCAGTCAACTTGAGCGTGCCGCCAGCGCTGTCGCGGATACCGGCGACCATGGCATCGACATCGAGATCAGTGAGCAAGCCCTGACTCGCCAGCGTCGAGGCGATGTTCACGCCCATGCCGTAACCGGCGCGTTTTTCAGGCGTGTCGAGCGTTTGCGCCAGAGCAGCGGTGCTGGCGCAAACGGTAAGCGCAACAGCCAGGGAACGAAGGCGTGGGAAGGTAGTCATAGGCGTGTCCTAAGGCGCGGCAGAACCCGGAATTTGCCGCCAAACGAAGAGGAAAAAAGAGATAATGCGGGCTTCACTACCCCAATGAGCATAGGGGGCGCATACTACCGGGTGTCCTGCGCAAAAGCCACAGCCCCGCTCCGCTCGCGCCGCTCAACCCCCAAACAAGGCAAAATATGACGCAGACCTCACAGCCCTCCTCGCCGCGTTCCACGGCGGTTTTGCGCGGTTTTTCACTACTACGCGGCTTTTCACTACTGATAGTTGCATTGCTGCTCGGCAGTTGCAGCAACAATCCCTTCGCCATCAAGTTCAACGAAAAAGTGCTGTTTTCACCGCACCCCAGCAGCGGCCCGCTGGCCGATTCAGCGCTGCAAGCCTGCCTCAATCAGGTGCTCAGCCAAAACCCAGGCAGCGATCCCGCCACGCTGAAAGCGCTCGCTTGCCCCGGCGCGGGCGTACAAAGCCTCGAAGGCATTGCTGCCCTGGCACAATTGGAACAATTGGAACTCTCCAGCAATTACATCAGCGACATTGCGCCACTGCGTTCGCTGCGCAGCCTGCGCGTGCTGAATTTGAACGACAACCGCGTGGGCAATATCGGCATTCTCGATTCGCTGCCGATCCTGCGTTTCGTGTCGCTACAGGGCAATGACAGTATCGCCTGCCGTCAACTCGATGCCTTGCAAAACCGCCTCGGCAACACCTTGAACCGGCCTGCGCGGTGCCTTTGAGATGGTTTGCACGTGCTGGTTCTAATACCTGTGAGAGCCTCTGGTGGTCCCAGTCTTTTTCCAGGGGGCGCCCGCACGTACGGCCAGGTTGGGCTCGGCTCGCGC
>JAIRJU010000274.1 GCA_031260485.1 Pseudomonadales bacterium
TGGACCACCCCGTCCGCCTGCGGCGTCCACCCCTCCACAGGAGGGGAATTTATCTCCGGCAGCGATCGGTATGGGGGTGGAAAGGAATTCATCTATTACTTGCCGCAGGACAATTCCCCTCCTGTGGAGGGGTGGACGCCGCAGGCGGACGGGGTGGTTAAATCCCCACACCAAAACCAGCCACTCTCCTACCTTACCGTATCAATCAGTCTAAAACGCGGCACCAGCTTCCCTTCCACATCCACCAAAGCAGTGAACAGCGCCAGCGGACGCACCCAATACCCGCCCTCGCCGTACAAGGGCACATACAGCACCAACCACTCTTCGGTTTCACTGTGGCGAGCAAAACCGAGCACGCTGTAATCGCGGCCCTTGTAGTGGCGGTAACGCCCGAGCGGAATGGGATTCATGAGAATGGCTCCTGTGTGCCGATTAACGACTTATCAATGAACGGCTTGCCGCTGAATGATTGCAACGCAAGAAGCCGATCGTACTCAGCTTTCATCAAACCTTTAAGCACATTTAATGCGGGATTAACGCCTTGGCATCAAGCTGCACGGCAAGCTCACCCTAGCCTTCCGCGCGGGGGAGGACATATAGCGATGAATGAGAGGCTGTCATGCGCATACTGTACGGCGTGCAAGGAACCGGCAATGGCCACATCAGCCGCGCCTTGGCGATGCACGCGGCCTTGCAGAAATTTCCCGGCATTGATGTCACCTGGCTGCTCAGCAGCCGGCCATGCGCGCAAGCACTGGGTAGCAGCATCGCGTGTGAATGGCGCAAGGGGCTCAGTTTCGTGGCGCGCAATGGCTGCATTGATCTATGGCAAACGCTGCGCCAAGCCGATCTGCGGCAATTTTGGCGCGATGTGAACCGCTTCGATTTCAGCGGCTACGATCTGGTGGTGTCGGATTATGAACCGGTGATTGCTCATGCCGCGCGCAAACGCGGCATTGCAGTTACCGGGATCGGCCATCAGTATGCGTTCTTGCAGCAGATTCCGCGCCGCGGCGACAACCTGGCTGTCAACGCCTTGATGAAAAACTACGCGCCCGTCACCACACCCGTGGGCCTGCATTGGCATCACTTCGATCAAGGCATTCTGCCGCCGATCGTGGATGTGTCGCAGCCTGCCGATCCGGCGCAAGTACAGCCCAACAAGATCATCGCCTACCTGCCCTTCGAGAACGTGGCGGCAATCTGCGCCTTACTGCGCGGGTTCGATGACTACCACTTCTATATTTATCACCCAGAACTTCAGGATCACGACAGCGGCAACTTGCACTTGCGCGCAATTTCGCGCACGGGCTTCAAGCAGGATCTCTTCACCTGTGCTGGCGTCATCACCAATGCAGGGTTTGAATTGATCAGCGAATGCCTGCAATGGCGCAAGAAGATCATCGCCAAACCACTGCACGGGCAAATGGAGCAATTATCGAACGCGGCGGCACTGGAACAACTGGGCTACGCCACGGTGATCAATACGCTCGCCGCCGCGCCCATCCGCCGCGCCCTAGAGGAAGCCACGCCACGCATCAGCGTGCACTATCCCGATGTGGCGCAAGCCCTGGCGCAGTGGATCGCCACAGGGCAGCACGAAAGCATCGATGTACTGGCTGAACGGCTGTGGCAACAGAGCAGCCTGGAATTCGCGGGTTTTACGCAAAGCATCGCGGCGGCATAAGCGGCCAACCCCGCAAATCTTTACCGTGCACGAGGTCACAGAGCGCCATTGCGTATACAATACGCGGCGCTTTTGCCTCTCGACGCGCGCATACGCTGCGTCGATTCACCCACGCTGGCCACCCCAAAAAGGTGGTTCCACTACGCACCGGCCACCGCCGCGAGTAAAGAAATATGCAAAGTGTCAATCGATCGTTCGCCCTTTTGCTGTGGCTCGGTGCCACCCTCGTGGGTTGTTCGCGCGATCAGGCCGCAGAACTTGCCGCCGCTCAGGCGAGCCCGCCGCCCATCGAGGTGCTGACACTGAGCCCGCGCACGGTGTCGCTCGATCTGCAATATCCTGGCCGCGCCAGCGGTTCGCGCGAAGTGGAAGTACGCGCCAGGGTCGATGGCATTCTGCTGCGCCGTCATTATCAGGAAGGCGGCGAGGTCAAGGCTGGCGCAGTGCTGTTTGACATCGATCCGCAGCCTTACCAGGTGGCGCTCGAACGCGCCAACGCGCAGTTGCAACTGGCCGAAGCGCTGTGGCGCACGGCGCAGCGCGCCTGGGAACGCAGCGAGGCGGTATTTGCCAAAGGCGCCATCAGCGAAGCCGATCACGATACCGCTCGTTCCACATATGAGCAGGCCGCCGCCGCCGTGGCGCTGGCCAAGGCCGAGCGTGAAGCGGCGCGCATCAATCTCGGCTATACCAGTGTCACCGCACCGATCAGCGGCGTCACCAGCCGCGAGGTGGTCTCCGAAGGCTCGCTGGTGGGCCCTTCCCAAGGCACGAGCCTACTCACACGCCTGGTGCAGACCGATCCGCTCTACGTGATATTCGCCATTCCTGAAAGCGACTACAGCGCCTTGCGCCACCTGAGCGCACAGGCCGACCCACTTGGCGCGAAGCTGCTGCTTGGCGATGGCAGCATCACGCTTGAAGGCGGCAGCATCGACTTCACCGCCAGCACCGTCGATGCCGCTACCGGCACCGTGCAGGCGCGTGCGGTGTTCGCCAATCCTGGCAATCCGGTATTGCCTGGCCAGTTTGCGCGCGTGGGCCTGACCAATCTGACGCTCGATAACGCGCTACTGGTGCCGCAAGCGGCCGTGATGCAAGGCCCGCAAGGCGCCTTCGTGCTGAGCGTGAATGCAGAGAATCTGGTGCAGTTCATGCCGATCACCACCACCATGGCGGTGGGCAGCGACTGGCTCGTCACCGCAGGATTGCAAAGCGGTGCGCGCATCATCACCAAGGGCCTGCTCAAAGTGCAGCCTGGGATGCCGGTAACGCCGGTGCCGGTCACGCCAGCCACGCCGTAAGGAGCGCGCGATGCTTTCCAGTTTCTTCATCCGGCGGCCCATCTTCGCCACCGTGCTGTCGGTCATCATCGTGCTGGCAGGTTTGCTCGCCATGCGCAACCTGCCCATCGAACAGTATCCCGACATCGTGCCGCCCGAGATCGTCATCAGCGCGATCTACCCCGGCGCCAGTCCGCAAGTGCTGGCGGAAACGGTGGCGGCGCCGATCGAACAGGCGGTCAACGGCCTCGACGACATGATCTACATGCGCTCGACCAGCACCTCGAGCGGAATGCTCACCATCAATGTCAGCTTCGAGCTTGGCACCGATCCCGACCAAGCCTCGATCAACGTGCGCAACCGGGTGACTGCTGCCGAAGCGCGCCTGCCCGAGGAAGTGCGCCGTCTTGGACTGACCGTACAAAAACAATCGAGCGCGATTTTGCAGGTGATTTCGCTGTCGTCCGACAATCCGCAGTTCGACGACGTGTACATCAGCAACTACGCGCTCATCAACATCATCGACGAACTCAAGCGGCTGCCTGGCGTTGGCCAAGCCTCGCTGTTCGGGCAAAAAGATTATGCGATGCGGGTGTGGCTGAACCCAGACAAACTCGCGCAATACAACCTCACCGCGCCCGAAGTGGCGCTGGCCATCGGGCGGCAGAATTCGCAGTTCGCCGCGGGCAAGTTCGGCGCCGAGCCTACCTCTGGCTCTCAGGTTTATACCTATGCCGTGTCTACCCAGGGCCGCCTCGCCACCGCCGCTGAATTCGAGAACATCATCCTGCGCGCGAGTGCCGAGGGCGCCATGCTGCGCCTGCGCGACGTGGCGCGTGTCGAACTCGGCGCGCAGGATTACAGCTTTACCGCCACCGAAGGCGGCAAGCCCTCGGTGCCGATCGGCATTTATCTGCAACCAGACGCCAACGCGCTGGCGGTTTCCGCCGCCGTGCATGAGCGCTTGCAGGAACTGTCGCAGCAATTTCCCGCCGGGCTCGATTACGCGATTCCCTTCGACACCACCAAGTTCGTGCGCGTGTCGATCGACGAAGTGGTGAAGACTTTCTTTGAAGCCATGCTGCTGGTGGT
This sequence comes from Pseudomonadales bacterium, assembly GCA_031260485.1. GTDB lineage: Bacteria > Pseudomonadota > Gammaproteobacteria > Pseudomonadales > Pseudohongiellaceae > CAILUG01. The sequence goes on from JAIRJU010000274.1 coordinate 4,063, forward strand.
CTTGGTGGTGTACCTCTTCCTGCAAAACTGGCGTGCTACGCTGATTCCGGTGCTAGCCGTGCCGGTGGCGACCATCGGCACCTTCGCCGGCATGTTGGCGCTCGGTTTTTCCATCAATTTGCTCACGCTGTTCGGCATGGTGCTGGCGATCGGCATCGTGGTGGACGACGCCATCATCGTGATCGAAAACGTCGAGCGCATCATGACGCACGACGGCAAGAACCCGATCGACGCCACCATTCAGGCGATGCGCGAAGTGACCGGCCCGGTGATCGCCATCGTGCTGGTGCTGTCGTCGGTGTTTTTGCCGGTGGCCTTTCTCGGCGGCCTCACCGGCGTGATGTACCGCCAGTTCGCGGTGACGATTGCCGTGTCGGTGGCGATCTCCGGCTTCGTGGCGCTGACCTTGACGCCTGCGCTGTGCGCGATTCTGCTGCAACCCACGCACCACACTCCACCCGTGCTGCTGCGCTGGTTCAACCACTGGTTCGTGCGCCTTACCGCGGGCTATGTGCATGGCGTGAACTTTCTGCTCAAGCGCGCGCTGCTCGGCCTCGGCCTCGCGTTCGCCATCGTGGCACTGGCCCTTGGCATCTTCACCCGTGTGCCCACCTCCTTGGTGCCTTCCGAAGACCAAGGCTTCCTGGTAACCGCCTACATTCTGCCGCCTGCCGCCGCGCTCAACCGCACCGCCGCGGTGGCCAGCACCATGTCGGCGCGGCTCAAACAGCACGAGGCGGTGGATTCGGTCGTCACCTTCGCCGGTTTCGACATCCGTACCCAGGCCAGCACGCCCAGCGGCGGCGTGTCGTTCGTGATTCTCAAGGATTGGTCTGTGCGCAAGCGCCCCGATCTCGATGCGCGCAACCTCATGTTCAGCTTCATGGGCATGGGCGCCGATATCCAGGAAGGCATCGTACTAGCCTTCAATCCGCCGCCGATCAGCGGCATGAGCTTGACCGGCGGTGTCGAGGGTTACATCCAAAATCGCGGCGGCGATAGCTTGGAGGTGATGGCGGCGAAAACCAATCA
>JAIRJU010000290.1 GCA_031260485.1 Pseudomonadales bacterium
ACGTAGCCGAAGGCGGCCTCGTGCCCGCCGACGGCGTGCTGCTCAGCCGCCAGTGCCAGGTGGACGAGGCCTTGCTCTCGGGCGAATCCGCGCCAATCGCCAAGGCCGAAGGCGCGGCCTTGATCGCGGGCAGCGTACTGCTCGATGGCCCGGCGCAATTGCGTGTCGAGCGTGTCGGCGCCAATACCTTGCTCAGCGGCATCGCCGCGCTGGTCACGCGCGCACAGGCGCAGCGCCCGCAGTTGGCGGCGCTGGGCGAGCGCGCCGCCAGAGTATTGGTCGCCCGTGTGCTTATAGTGGCCACGCTCACCGCGCTGCTGTGGTGCTTCCTCGATCCAACGCGGGCGCTCACCGCCACGCTGGCGGTGCTGGTGGTGTCCTGCCCCTGCGCCTTTGCGCTGGCCGTGCCCGCCGCGTTGACGCGCGCGCTGGCGGTGCTGGCGCAGCGCGGCGTGCTGGCTGTGCATCCCGATGCGCTGGAACGGCTCGCTGGCATTACTCACGCCGTATTCGACAAAACCGGCACGCTGACACAAACCCCGCTCACGCTCGCGCGCTGCCAGGTGCTGCGCGACACGATCAGTCCGCAAACCGCGCTGACGCTCGCCGCCGCGCTCGCCAGCGGCAGCCGCCACCCTGCCGCGCGCGCCATTGCCGCAGCAGCCGCGGCGCACACGCTGCCAGCAGTCGAAGATCGTCACGCGCACGCCGGCGATGGCCTGCAAGGCCGCATCGATGGCCAGCAACTGCGCCTTGGCCGCGGCGCCTATGCCCTGGGTGCCTGCACCGCCGCGTCTACCTCACTGGAGCAGCTGCCTGAAGACGCCGTATTGCTCGCCGACACCCAAGGCCCGCTTGCCGCGTTTTTCTTGAACGAACGTTTACGCGAAGACGCCGCCGCCACGGTGGCGGCGCTGCAAGCGCAAGGCGTGCAGGTGACGATTTTGAGCGGCGATGCGCCAACCAAGGTGGCCGCCGTGGCACAGCGCCTGAGCGTGAGCGAATGGCACGGCGCGCTGCGCCCTGAGGACAAACTTGCCTACCTGCGCGCTCTGCGCACGCAAGGCGCGCGTGTGCTGGTGGTAGGCGATGGCATCAATGACGCGCCGGTGCTGGCAGGCGCCGACGTGGCGGTGAGCCTCGTCAGCGCGGCGGAACTGGCGCAATCTTGCAGCGACATCGTGTTCACCCATGGCCGCCTTGGCGCGCTGCTCGAGGCCCGCGCCATTGCGCAACAAACGCTCGTCATTTTGCGTCAGAACCAACGCTGGGCGCTGGTTTACAACCTCTGTGCAGTTCCTTTCGCGGCGCTGGGCCTGGTACCGCCCTGGCTGGCGGCGCTCGGCATGTCGCTCAGTTCTCTGATCGTGGTGCTCAACGCGTTGCGTGTTGGCCGCCATACGCCTGCATTTACGCCAGAAACAATTGTTCCGAAACATACCGTTCAGAAACATTTCGTTCAAAAACATTCCGTTCCAAAACAGACCACCGCGGAGCTGCGCACATGAGCATCCTGGTGGTCATGGTGCCGCTGTCGATTCTGCTCTTGATCGGTGCGGGCGTGGCATTTTTCTGGGCAGTGGATCACGACCAGTTCGACGACCTCGACACCCCGCGCCTCTTGCCCCTCGAAGATACGCCCGCCAAAGCGCCACCACGCGAATCTTCCGCGGCTGCGGATAACGCGCCATGAACCACACCCTGACCCTCAGCGCCGCACTGCTGCTTGGCCTTGCCGCCAGCGCGCATTGCGTACTCATGTGCGGCGGCATCGCCAGCGCGCTTAGCCTCGGCGCCGCGCGCGATGCCCAAGGGCGAACACCGCTGCGCTTGTTGATCAGTTACCAACTTGGCCGCGTACTCAGCTACAGCCTTGCCGGGCTATTGTTTGCCGCAGTGCTCAGCGGAATGCTCACGCTGCTGGACAGCGAAATGCTGCGGCGCGGCCTGCGCGTGCTTGGCGCGGCAGTGCTGGCATTCGCCGCGCTGGTGGCCTTCGGCGCGCTGCGCGATCCAGGCTTGGGCCCTGGGCAGCGCTTATGGCAACAGATAGCACCGCTGGCACGGCGGCTCTTGCCGGTGCAGAGCGTACCGCGCGCGCTGGCCTTTGGCATGGTATGGGGCTGGATGCCCTGCGGTTTTGTCTACACCGTGCTCTTGATCGCCACACTGCAACCCGATGCGCAGAGCGGCGCGCTGACCATGGCGGCGTTCGGCCTCGGCACCTTGCCCGCCATGCTGGCCACCGCCTGCGGCGCGCAGCACTTCACCAAGCTGGCAGAGCGGCGCGGCTACAGGCAGGCGGCGGGCATCTTATTACTGCTCAGCGCTGCGCTCACCCTGGCCGGCCCTTGGTTGATCGATGCCTTTCCGCAACTGCACGGGCATTTGCCGTTCGCGCACATGGTGGCACACTAAGCCTTGGCAGCAGCGTTTCACCCTAGGCTTTTGCCGCCAAAAAAGAACGATCGTTTTATAAAATTTGTCTGTAAGGACTCTATAACCTCTATAACGGCTATATAAACTCTGCAACGGCTATATAAACTCTGTAACGACTCTATAAACGAGGCTTCCATGACACCGACACGTCTCCCCCACAGAATAGTTCACGCCCTCGCCATCCTCGCACTGAGCGCAGGCGCCGCCTTGGCGCAAGCCCAAGCGCTGATCGCGGACTATGGCAGCAGCGTTGCCGTGGAAAACGCCAGCGAACTGCCTGACCCAACGCTGGACTACAAGCTGGTACTGAGCGTCACCGAACGCTGGCCAGAAGACGAACCTGCCTTTGGGCTTGATACAGCGGCAACCCTCCTTAATCTGCTCGCGCAATCCGGCGTTCCCGCCGAGCACCGCCACATCGTGCTGGTGCTGCACGGCGACGCCACCTTGTCGGTGCTCAACGAAACCGGGCTGAAGGCCCACGACATGGACGCCAATCCCAGCGCGCCGCTGATTGCCAAACTGGTTGCAGCAGGCGTGAGCATCCGCGTTTGCGGCCAAGCCATGGCTGCCGCTGGCATCACGCGCAGCGAAGTGCTGCCAGAGGTGCAAGTCGATCTCTCGGCCATCACCACGCTGGCGACGCTGCAAATGCGGGGTTATGGGCTGCTGCCGGAATAGACCGAAGCGCCCGCAATGTCATCCCAGGTCGGTGTGAGAGAAATCATTCCCTTTATAGAGAAGTGGAATACCTTGCGCTTTGGCGCAGGCGTAAGACAGACAATCGGCTAAATTCAATTGTGCTGGATGTCCCCTGCCCTTGCCGTAATCAGCAAAAGCTTGCACCGCCAGGCTGGCTGTTCTTACGTCCATCGGAACCCGCGTGATACCGGCTTCACTCAGCAAGGCTTGAATACGTTTGTTCACCTCGACCGGATCAACTCCCAATTTGGTGGAAAGCCGCATGGCAGCTTCGACAACCACCAAAGCCGATGTATAGCATTGAGGAGCAGCCTGAATTTTATTGGCGAACTCCGTAGCGTCTGGTTCCTTGGAAAGAATGGCGACGATCACCGAGGTATCGATGAACATCAGTGGCCCCACATGGCGTCGATTTCATCCTTGCTCATGTCCTGCCCGCCCGGCTTGGCGATGGCGGCAAGCTCATCGGCAATTTCGCTCAAACGGGTAGCCAGTGGCGGCTGCGTGGCTACTCGGCGATATTCGGTTTCCAATGCCTGGACCACGACTTCCGTCATGGAAACATGGCGTCGCTGGGCAATCTTGCGGGCCAGCTCACGTGCCCTCGGGTCGCGTATCTGCAAGTACATTAGTGTGCTCCAATGCGCGCGTAATGACGCAATATGCAGCACATCATGCTGTCCTTAACATGGCCTTAAGGAGCCTCCCGTCAACACCAAGCACATAGATTTCTTGCCCTGGTTTTCAGCCTTGCTTTACGCATCACGCACTACAACACCCTTCGCCATCACCACTTTCAGTGGTATTTAC